>NZ_JBEXNT010000149.1:0-22701 GCF_040611255.1 Kitasatospora sp. NPDC002965
TGCTCGGCGACGCGGCGGCAGCCGTCGTCATCGAGGCCGAACCGGAGGCCGAACGGCGCGGCGCCCCCGTGCTGGCCCGGCTGGCCGGCTGGGGCCGGACCGGCGACGCCCACCACGTCTGCCGCCCCGAACCCGAGGGCGAGGGCGCGGCCCGGGCCATCGAGGCGGCGCTCGCCCGGGCCGGGGTCGCCCCGGCCGAGATCGGCTACGTCAACGCCAACGGCACCGGCTCCCCGCTGGCCGACCGGGCCGAGGCGAGCGCGCTGCGCCGGGTGTTCGGCGAGCACGCCGCCCGGCTGCCGGTCAGTTCCAGCAAGGCCGTCCACGGACACGCGCTGGAAGCCTCGGCCCTGCTCGAACTCGTCGTCACCATCAGCGCGTTGAACGAGGGTCTGCTGCCGGTCAACGCCGGCTGGCTGGGCCCCGACCCGGACATCGGACTGGATCTCGTGCTGGACGGACCGCGCACCGCCCGGGCGCGCTACGCGCTCACCCTCAACTCCGCCTTCGGCGGCGCCAACACCGCACTCCTGGTGGCCGCCCGATGACCGCGCTGCGCATCCTCGCCGAGGCCGTCTGGCCCGACCCGGAGGCCGGGACGCCCGAGCAGCTCCCGCCGTTGCCCGGCTTCTCCGCCTCCTCGTTCAACCCGCTGGTCGCCGAGACGGCCGACCGCTGCCTGCGCGCCCGCCACGGCGCGGCCCCGGCCCCCGGCCGGACCGCGCTGCTGCTGGCCAGCACCGGCGGCGACCGGGCCACCGCCCGTGCGATCGACGAGGCCGCCGCCTCCGAGCGGCGGATGCCCCCGTTGCTCTTCTTCCAGTCCAACCCGAACGCCGTCCTCGGCCACATCGCCGCCCGTTGGGGCCTGACCGGCCCGGTGGTGGCGATCAGCCCGGAGGAGAG
Source organism: Kitasatospora sp. NPDC002965 (assembly GCF_040611255.1). Taxonomy (NCBI): domain Bacteria; kingdom Bacillati; phylum Actinomycetota; class Actinomycetes; order Kitasatosporales; family Streptomycetaceae; genus Kitasatospora; species Kitasatospora sp. NPDC002965. Next base: position 907 of record NZ_JBEXNT010000149.1, read on the forward strand.
CCCACCCGGCCGGGTGCCGCAGGACGCGCTCGACCTGGCCGAACTGCTCCTCGCGGACGGCGACGCCGAGCAGGTGCTCGTCATCGCCGCCGAACAGGCCGACGGCCCCCGCGAGAGCGACCGGGCGGTGGCACTGCTGGTCACCGGCGTCTGAGCCAGACCCCCGCACCACCGACCCCGAACACGTCCCCCGACCGCGTCCACCGACCCCCCGCACGTCTGCGCTCCACCGGCGCGAACGGTCCCCCACCCGCCGCGTCCCGCCGCAGCACGCCCAGCACCTTCAGCACGCCCAGCACCTCGGGAGGGATCCACCCCGTGAGCATCCGCAGTATTCGCACCCTTCTGGCGGACGATCCGGCCGTCGGCGCCGGCAATGTCCTCACCAGCCGGCTCGCCCTCGGCCTCGGCCTCGACGAGCCGCTGCTGACCTTCGACACCGCCGTGGACGACCACGCCGCCTGGCAGCCCTTCACCGTGGCCGAGCTGGACCGCGCGGTCCGCGCCAGGGCCGCGACCCTGCACGCGCTCGGCGTCGGCCGGCGCGACCCGGTGGTGGTGTACGCGAGCGACGCCGCCGACCACGTGCTCTCCTTCCTCGCGCTGGCGCGCCTCGGCGCCATCCCCGCGCTGCTCAACCCCAACCTGCCCGGCGAGCGGGCCGCCCGCTACATCGCCAAGCTGGGCCCGGTCGGCATCCTCGCCGACGCCCCGCACCTCGACGCCCTGGCCGGTCACGACCCGGGCGCGCCCGCGTTCCCGGAGATCTCCACCCTCGGGAGCGGCGACCCGGAGGCCGCCCCGGCGCCGTACCGGCACTGGGCCGGTGACCCGGTCGCGATCACCCACTCCTCCGGCACCACCGGCATGCCCAAGGCCGTGGTCCACTCCCACGCGAGCCTGTACGCGGCGATCCGCCACCGTGCCCGGCTGCCCCGCCCGCAGGGCCAGGAGCGGATGCTCAGCGCACTGCCCGCCCCGCACGCCGCCACGCTGATCGCCGTCAACCTCGCGCTCGCCTCGCACACCCAGCTCGCCGTGCTCTCCAGCCAGTCCGGCGCCGGGGTGCTGGACGCGATCGAGAGCTGGCGGCCCAGCGGTGTCGTCGGCTTCGCCGCGACCTGGGCCGACCTCGCCCACCACGACCTGGCCGCACGGGAGCTGGACTCGGTCGCGCTCTGGTGGAACACCGGCGACTGCGCCCACGAGGTGCACATCCGCCGCCTGGTCGCCGCCGGCAGCCGCGAGTCCGTCACCCGCGAGGGCCGGGTCCGGCTGCCCGGCTCGCTGTTCGTGGACGGCCTCGGCTCCACCGAGATGGGCCACTCGCACTTCTTCATCACCCACGGCCCCGGCACCGAGCGGTACGGCCGCTGCGTCGGCCGGCCGCACGCCTTCGTCGACTGCGAGCTGGTCGGCCCGGACGGCGAGCCGCTCGGCCCGGGCGAGGTCGGCGAACTCGCCACCACCTCACCGACCCTGGCGCTCGGCTACTGGAACGACTCCGCCACCACCTTCCGCACCCGGCTGCGCGGCCGGTTCCTCACCGGCGACCTGATGTACCGGGACGAGGAGGGCTACTACTACCACGTCGACCGGGCCGTCGACTCGGTCGAACTCGGCGACGGCAAGCGGCTGTTCACCGCGATGTCGGAGGAGCGGGTGCTGGCCGCCTGCCCCGACGTGCTGGACTGCACCGTGGTCGCGGTCCGCGACGGCGGGCAGGTCGTCACCGACGTCCTGCTGATCCTGGCCGCCGACGCCGACCCGACCGCCGACCGGACCAAGGCCGTCACCGCCGCCCTGGACGAGGCCGCCGCGGCCACCGTCCGCCAGGTCGTGGTGGTGGCCGGCGACGCCATCCCGCTCGGGCCGACCGGCAAGGTCCGCAAGGTGCTGCTGCGGCAGCGCTACCTCGACTCGGTGGCCGCCCCCGCCGCGGCGGACGCCCGATGAGCGCCGGCGCCGCCCGCACCGGCGGCCGCCCGGGCGCCGTGGTCACCGGCATCGGCCTGGTCACCCCGGTCGGCCGCAAGCCCGCCGAGGTCTTCGACGCGCTCATCGCCGGCCGCTCCGGAATCCGCGCGCTGCCCGAGGGCCACTCCGCGCACGGCTGGCTCAGCGCCGCCGGCGTCGCCCCGGCCGTCGACGGCCGGGAGGTGCTGCCGCCCACCGAGACCCGCTGCGTGGACCGGTTCGTGCTGCTCGCCCTCGCCGCCGCCGACGACGCGCTCGCCGACGCCGGCCTGGTGGTCGGCCAGGACTCCGACCCGCACCGCACCGCCGTGGTGCTGGCCACCGGCGGCGGCGGGCTGGAGACCTTCGAGCAGCAGTCGCACCGCCGCCTCGACCGCGGCCGGCCCGGCGTCAGCCCGTACCTGCTGCCCGGCATGCTCTCCAACATGGCCACCGCCCGGATCGCCATCAAGCACGGGATCCGGGGCTTCAGTTCGGCCATCGTCACGGCGTGCGCGGCCGGCGCCCAGGCCGTCGCCGAGGGGCTGCGGCTGATCCGGGCCGGCGACGCGGACGTGGTGGTGTGCGGCGGCAGCGAGTCCTCGCTGCACCCGACGATCGCCGCCGCGTTCACCAACGCCCGCGCGCTGGCCTCCGGTTGGGACGATCCCGGGCAGGCCAGCCGGCCGTTCGACGTCCGCCGCAACGGCTTCGTGCTCGGCGAGGGCAGTGCGGTCCTGGTGCTGGAGAGCGCCGAGCACGCGAACGCCCGCGGCGCGGCCGGCTACGCCGACCTCACCGGGTGGGGAGCCTCCACCGACGCCCACCACCCGACCATGCCGCGCCCGGACGGCTCCGGCGCCGCCGACGCGATGCGTGCCGCGATCGCCAACGCGGGCCTGGCGCCGTCCGACATCGGCTACGTCAACGCCCACGGCACCGGCACCAAGCTGGGCGACGTCGCCGAGACCGCCGCGCTGCGCGCCGTCTTCGGCGACCAGGGCCCGGCGGTCAGCTCGACCAAGGGCTCCACCGGCCATCTGCTGGGCGCCGCAGGCGCGTTGGAGGCAGCGGTCACCGCACTCGCGGTGGCCCGGGGGACGCTGCCGCCGACCGTCAACCTCACCGAGCCGGACCCGGCCTGCGCACTGGACCACGTCCGGGGCTCGGCCCGTACCGTCCCGCTCGGCGCCGCGCTGAGCAACGCCTTCGCCTTCGGCGGGCACAACCTCAGCCTGGTCTTCGAGCCCGCCTCCACCCGGTCCGCCAGGTAGGGCCGCTCCGGAGGTTCCCGTCGCACCGACGCCCGGCGTCCTGCGCGCGGCGGGAACCGCCGGACCGGCCCTGGCGCGGCAGCGTCGCCGCGCCGCCCGACCCGCGCCGGACCACTCGCCAACTCGCCACCCCCCGGGGGGAGATCCCGATGTCCATCCAGTCCATCACCCACGTCGAGTATCACTGCGCCGACGCCGACGCCACGGCGGCCGGCTTCTGCGCCGACTACGGCTTCACCAGCATCCCGCCCGAGCCCGGCCACCTCGCGACGACCGAGTCCCAGGGCGCCCGCACCCTCCTGCTGCGCCAGGGCGGCATCCGCTTCCTGCTGCGCTCCGCCACCGACCCGGCCCACCCGGTGGCCCGGTACGTGGACCGCCACGGCGAGGGCGTCGCGGCCCTCGCGCTCGGCTGCACCGACCCGCAGGCCGCCCTGGAGCGCGCCGAGCGCCACGGCGCCCGCGTGCTGGACCGGGCCGGCGGCCTGGTGGCCGGCTTCGGCGACACCTCCCTGCGGTTCGTGGCCGAGCAGCCCGCGGCGGACCACGACGAGCCCGCCGGCCGACTGCTGGACGCCCTCGACCACGCCGCGATCTGCGTTCCGGCCGGCGAGCTGGCCCCCGCGGTGCGGTTCTGCGAGGCGGCCCTCGGCATGCACCGGATCTTCGGCGAGTACATCGAGGTCGGCGAGCAGGCCATGGACTCCAGCGTGGTGCAGAGCGTCTCCGGCGAGGTGACCTTCACCCTGATCGAGCCCGACACCAGCCGCCGCCCCGGCCAGATCGACACCTTCCTGGCCGACCACGAGGGCGCCGGCGTCCAGCACCTGGCCTTCCGCACCGGCGACATCGCCACCGCCGTGCGCACCGTCCGGGGCCGCGGCGTCGAGTTCCTCACCACCCCCGGCACCTACTACGACGCGCTCGCCGAGCGGCTCGGCGGCACCGCCATCCCGGTCGACACCCTGCGCGAGCTCGACATCCTGGTCGACCAGGACCACGGCGGCCAGCTGTTCCAGCTCTTCGCCCGCTCCACCCACCCGCGCCGCACGTTCTTCCTCGAACTGATCGAGCGCCAGGGCGCCGGCACCTTCGGCACCGCCAACATCAAGGCCCTGTACGAGGCCGTCGAACGGCAGCGCGCCGCCGCCTCCGTCTGAGTTCGTACGAGCAGCCGCCACGAGAGAAAGAGGAGGCCCCACCCGTGACCACCGCACCCGAGTTCCACCTCACCGAGGCCGAACGCGCTCTGCTGCCCACCCCCGAGGAGGTGGCCGGCTACCTGGAGCACGGCTGGTACCTGTCCCGCCGGCTGTTCAGCGACGAGGAGCTGGACACCCTGCAGGCCGCCACCGAGAAGTACTACGAGGGCCACCGCGACCGCGAGCTGCCCGTCCGCCCGCCGAAGCTCGCGTCCTGGGAGCCCTCGCACGGGCCGATCCAGCGGCACAACGACTACGTGCACTTCGAGAGCGAGGCGATCGGCGCGATCCTGCGCAAGCCGCTGCTCGGTGCCGTCGCCGCGCTGCTCGCCGAGGCCGAGGAGATCCGGGTGTTCCAGGCCACCCTGATCTACAAGCCCCCGGTGCCGGGCGAGCCGAGCAACCAGGTGCCGTGGCACTTCGACAAGCACTACTGGCAGACGTCGAGCTCCGACCGGATGCTCACCGCCTTCCTGCCGTTCCACGAGTGCGGCGAGGAGAACGGCACCATCACCATGGTCGACGGCAGCCACCGCTGGCAGGAGCTGCCCTCCGGCGAGGACTCCACCCGGCACTTCGCCGACCGCGACCGCTCCGAGCTGGACGCCATCCTCGACGCCAACGCCGCGCACAACGGGCAGCAGGTGCGGAAGGTCCCGATGCACATCCCGCGCGGGCACGTCAGCTTCCACCACTGCCGCACCTACCACGGCAGCGGCCCCAACCTGGCGTCGTTCCCGCGCCGGGCCGTCTCGCTGCACCTCCAGGACGGCGCCAACGAGTACCGCGGCGCCACCCGGCCGGACGGCGGGACCGTGGTCTACAACCACGACGTGGTGGTCCGCCGCACCCCCGACGGCCGGCCCGACTACGCCGACCCGGACATCTGCCCGACGGTCTGGCGGGGAGACCTGTGACGGGGACCGCCGCCCTCGACACACCCGAGCAGCGGTACCGGATGCTGCGGCTGATCCGCTCCTTCGAGGAGCAGGCGCTCGGCCTGGTCAAGTCCGGCGTCATCACCGGCGGCATCCACCCGTACATCGGACAGGAGGCCGTCGCGGTCGGCGTCTGCGCCGCACTGGCGCCCGGCGACCGGCTCACCTCCACCCACCGCGGCCACGGTCACGTGCTGGCCCGGGGCGTCGACCCGGCCCGGCTGCTGGCCGAACTGGCCGGCCGGGTGGACGGGTTGAACCGGGGCCGGGGCGGCTCGATGCACGCCGCCGACCTGCGGCTCGGCATCCTCGGCGCCAACGGCATCGTCGGCGCCGGCGCCCCGATCGCGGTCGGCGCGGCCTGGGCCGCACGGCAGGCCGGCGAGCCCACGGTGGCGGTCGCCTTCTTCGGCGACGGCGCGCTCAACCAGGGCGTGCTGCTGGAGTCGTTCAACCTGGCCGCGATGTGGCGCCTGCCGGTGCTCTTCGTCTGCGAGAACAACGGCTACGCCACCACCCTGCCCGCCGAGACGGCCGTGGCCGGCAGCGCGCTCGGCCGCGCCACCGCCTTCGGCATCCAGGCCGCCGCGGTCGACGGCATGGACACCGAGGCGGTCCGGACCGCCGCCGAACAGGCGGTCGCCCGGGCCCGGGAGGGCGGCGGACCGGCGTTCCTGGAGTGCCGCACCTACCGGTTCGAGGGTCACCACACCATGGAGCGCCGGATGAAACTGAACTACCGGTCCGCCGAGGAGGTGGACGCCTGGCGCGAGCAGGACCCGCTCCCCCGGGCCGCCGCCGCGATCGGCGCCGACCGGGCGGCCGAACTCGACGCCGAGGTGACCGCCGAGCTGGCGGCGGCCGAGCGGTTCGCGCTCGACTCGCCGCACCCGGACCCGGCCGGCGCGGCCGACCACCTGTACGCCTCCGGGCTGCGTCCCCGGGCGGGGGCGGTGACATGACCCGGCTCTCCTACACCAAGGCACTCAACCGGGCGCTGGCCGACGAGCTGGCCGAGGACCCGGCGGTCTGCGTGTTCGGCGAGGACATCGGCGCCGGCATGGCCGGGCCGACCCTCGGGCTGCTGGACCGGTTCGGGCCGGAGCGGATCGTCGACACCCCGCTCTCCGAGCAGGCCTTCACCGCGATGGCCGTCGGGGCGGCACTGGCCGGGCGGCGGCCGGTGCTGGAGTTCCAGATCCCCTCGCTGCTGTTCCTGGTCTTCGAGCAACTCGTCAACCAGGCCCACAAGTTCTCGCTGATGACCGGCGGCCAGGCGAGCGTCCCGCTGACCTGCCTGGTCCCCGGATCCGGCTCCCGGGACGGCTGGGCGGGGCAGCACTCCGACCACCCGTACAGCCTGTTCGCGCACGCCGGGGTCAAGACGGTCGTGCCGGCCACCCCGACCGACGCCTACGGGCTGCTGCGCTCGGCGGTCCGCGACCCGGACCCGGTCGTGGTCTTCGCCCCCGCCGCCGCCCTGCCGGTCCGGGAGACGGTCACCTGGGAGCTGGCACCGATCCCGCTCGGCACCGCCCGGGTGCACCGGCCCGGCACGGACGTCACCCTGGTCGCCGTCGGCCACCTGGTGCACGACGCGCTGGCGGTCGCCGAGGAGCTGGCCGACGAGATCTCGGTGGAGGTCCTCGACCCGCGCACGCTGTACCCCTTCGACTGGCCCGCACTCGGCGAGTCATTGGAGCGCACCGGGCGGCTGGTCGTGATCGACGACTCCAACCGCAGCTGCGGCATCGGCGCGGAGGTCCTGGCCACCGCCGCCGAGGAGTTCCGGCTCATCGCGCCACCGCGACGGGTCACCCGTCCGGACGGCACCGTGATGCCGTTCGCACCCGCCCTCGACCGGGCCCTCCAGCCCGGCCGGGAGCAGCTGCGGCACGCGCTACGGGCCGTCATGAAGTAGGCGTCCGGGCGACCGGGACACGGTCGGGCAGGGATGCGGAGCGGGGGCGGCCACGGTGGCCGCCCCCGCTTCGTCACACCACCTTGGGTACCGCCCCGAGCAGCGCCGGCAGCTCGTCCGCCGGGTCGCGGAAGCGGTGCAGCGCGGCCCGGCCGGCGTCTCCGCGCAGCTTCGCGGCCAGCCGGGCCGGAAGCACCACGGTGGTCAACAGGCCGGTCCCGTGGAACCCTTCGACGCTCCAGGAGACCCACGGCAGCGGATAGTTGGCGGTCGGACTGAAGAACACCGGCCGCTGCCCCTGGAAGCTCACCTCGTACAGCCCGAAGCGGCTCCAGTTGGAGAAGCTGAACCGGCGGTGCTCCGGGTCGAAGCCGAGCGGGACGCACTCCTGCAGCCGGGGGCGCCCCAGCTCCTCCAGGAAGCGCAGGTTGGACCGCAGGTTGAGGTGCTGGTCGGCGTAGCCCAGCACGGCCGAGCGCAGCGCCCCGGCGAGCACCGCCGGGCCGTCCGCGGGGGCGTACGGCAGGTGGATGTCGCCGAGCAGGTTGCCGAGCAGGGAGTCCGGCAGGCCGAGCGGCCGGCGCACGTTCACCGGGACGGTCAGCGTGCGCGTCTCGGTGTCACCGTCCAACTGCCGCACGGTGTGCACCACCTGGGCGCAGACGGCGTCGCCGCCCGAGACCCGCAGGCCGACCGCGGCGCTGAACTCCTCGCGCATCCGGGCGATCTCGGCGTCGCCGAAGTACAGCTGGACGGTGCGGTTGGCGCGCGGCCCGGCCGCCACCTCGCGGGCCAGCAGTGCACTCTCCTCCGGGCCGGGCAGCCGGAACCCGGGGCTGCCGCAGTCCTCGGCGGGCAGGACCTTGTCGAGCAACGCGTCCTGGTCCTCGACCAGTTCGGCGACGGGCAGCTCCTCGCCCTCGACCGCCGCCGACCAGGCGCGCAGCAGCAGCGCGAAGCTCTGCAGGTCGCCGATCGCGTGATGCCAGGAGCAGCCGAGCACGGTGCCGCCGTCGGCGGTCCGGGTGACCCGGACGGTCAGCAGCGGCCCCTTGCCGGTGCGGGCCGCCGGGGCGTCGACCGGGTCGGCCAGATCGGCGCCGGGCAGGGTCACCCGCCCCATCGCCTCGGCGAGCGTGCCGTCGACGCGGTAACTCTCCAGGGGGACACCGGAGTCGTCGCAGACCGCCGTCAACACCCCGTCGACGGTGTGGAGTCGGCCCGCGAACACGGGGATCCGGGCCAGCGCGCGGGCCAGTCCGGCGGCGAGCCGGTCCTCGTCCAGCGCGCGTTCGAAGAAGAACACCACGGAGACCGAGAGGTCGGCGAGCATGGTGTCGACCAGCCCGCAGCGCAGCACCGTCCCCGGGGCCGAACCGGCCCTGACCAGCCGGGTTTCGCTCAACTGTGGCCAGACACTCATGGGTCCATCCCTGGGCTCGCGGGGACAGCCGTGCGGACCACCCGGACGACCGTGCAGATCACTCCCCGAACGATAGGGCAGCGCACCGGTGTTGATCCAGTGGTCCAGTCCAATTCGTGAGAGGCCCGCCCTGCCGGCCGCAGGCAGGGGCCGGCAGGGCGGCCCGCGCGGGGCCCGCGCGAGGCTCGCGGCCGGGCCGTGACCAGGCCGAGGACGGCGCCCGGGACTAGACTCCGAACCATGGGAGAGCGCCCAGGCGCGCCCTCGGCGCCGCCCCTGGTACTCGTCACCGGCACGGACTCGCGACTGCTCGACCCGCGCCGGGCGTATCACGTCGGCCGCGACCCGACGAGCGAGATCGTCCTCGACGACCCCCGGGTCTCGTGGCACCACGCCGTGCTGAGCGTCGCCGCCGGCCACTGGCGGCTGGAGGACGTCGGCAGCACCAACGGCACCTACACCGACCACCACCGGATCCGGTCCGAGGACGTCGGCCCCGGCACCCGCCTGCGGTTCGGCAACGCCGCCGACGGCCCGTCCGCCACCTTCGCGGGCCTGCCCGAACCCGCAGCCGGCGAGCGCCCCTCGCTCGTCGCCCCGCAGGCCTCCGGCACCTTCCGCCGGCCGAGCGCCGTCCTGCGGCTGCCCGACCGCAGCGTGCGGATCGGCCGGGCCACCGACAACGACCTCGTGCTCGACGACCTCGTGGTCTCCCGGCACCACGCCGAGCTGCGCACCCTGCCCGGCGGCGGCCACGAGATCGTCGACCTCGGCAGCCACAACGGCACCTACCTCAACGGCCAGCCCGTCCAGCGGGCACCGGTCGGCCCGACCGACATCGTCGGCATCGGCCACTCCGCGCTCTGCCTCGCCGGCGACGAGCTGGTCGAGTACACCGACACCGGCGAGATCTCGCTCAACGTGCAGAACCTCGTGGTCCGGGTCGGCGCCGACCGGCGGGTCCTGCTGGACGACGTCTCCTTCCCGCTCGCCGAGAAGGCCCTGCTCGCGGTGGCCGGCCCCAGCGGCGCCGGCAAGTCCACCCTGCTCAACGCCCTCACCGGGCTGCGCCCCGCCGACGAGGGCACCGTCCTGTACGACGGCCGCGACCTCTACCGCGACTACGCGGAACTGCGCCGCCGGATCGGCCTGGTGCCGCAGGACGACATCCTGCACACCCAGCTGACCGTCCGCCGCGCCCTCTCCTACGCCGCCGAACTGCGCTTCCCCGGCGACACCGCGAAGGAGGAACGGGAGGCCCGGGTCTCCGAGGTGATCCACGAGCTCGGCCTGGACAGCCGGGCCGACCTGGTCATCTCCAGCCTCTCCGGCGGCCAGCGCAAGCGCGTCAGCGTCGCCCTCGAACTGCTCACCAAACCCTCGCTGCTCTTCCTCGACGAGCCCACCTCCGGCCTGGACCCGGGCATGGAACGCTCCGTGATGCAGATGCTGCGCGGCCTCGCCGACGACGGACGCACGGTCGTCGTGGTCACCCACAGCGTCCTCAGCCTGGCCGTCTGCGACCGGCTGCTGGTGCTCGCCCCCGGGGGGCGGACCGCCTACTACGGCCCGCCCGACGAGGCGCTCGACTTCTTCGGGTTCACCGAGTGGCCGGAGGCCTTCGAGGCGTTCGAGAACGAGGACCACGCGGCCTGGCAGCGCCGGTTCCGCGAGTCCCCGCTCTACCGGCGCTACGTCTCGGCGGAGGCGCTGCCCCCCGCCCGGCCCGTACCGCAGGAGCCGTCGGGCGGACAGCCCGGACCGGAGCCCCCGCAGGGCTGGTTCTCCCAGCTGGGGACGCTGATCCGCCGCTACACGTCGGTGCTCGCCGCCGACCGGCTGTTCCTGACCGTCATGATCGCCCTGCCGTTCCTGATCGGCGTGATGTGCCGGGCGATGGCCGGCACCCGGCTCTCCCCGGACAACGCGCTCAACTGCCTGCTCACGCTCTGCATCGGCGGTCTGCTCACGGGCTCCGCAAACGCGGTGCGCGAGATCGTCAAGGAACGGCCCATCTACCAGCGGGAGCGGGTGGTCGGGCTGTCCCGCTCCGCCTACCTGGTCTCCAAGGTGGTGGTGCTGGGCACGATCACGGTGGGGCAGGCCGCCGTCCTCACCGTGGTCGGCCTGGCCGGGGTCGACCTCACCCCGACCCTGCCCAACGGCGTCCAGGTCGAGACCGGGGTCCTGCTGCCACCGCTGGTCGAGCTGATCATCGCGGTCGCCCTGCTCTCCTTCTCCGCCATGATGCTCGGCCTGCTGGTCTCGGCGACGGTCCGCAAGGAGGAGGCCACCATGCCGTTGCTGGTGCTGCTCTCCGTGGTGCAGATCGTCTTCAGCGGCGCCATGCTGAAGCTGTACGCGGTACCCGGTCTGGAGCAGTTCGCCTGGCTGGTGCCCTCCCGCTGGGGTCTGTCCGCGATGGCCCGGACCGTCGACCTGCACGCCGTCTTCCCGACCACGATCACGGCCGACCCGCTGTTCCGGCACGACCGGACCGGATGGCTGTTCGCGCTGGTCATGCTGGTGGCGCTGGCGGCGGCGCTGTCCGTCGCCGTGCTCGCCCTGCTGCGCAGGCAGGAACCGACGATCATGCGGAAGTAGCGGACGGAGGCGACGGGCGGAGGAACCGGGAAGCAAGGGAAAGCGGCGGAAACAGCCGGGAGACGGACGAGAGACGGACGAGAGCCCATGGACGAGTTCGCGTTCCGCCCCACCCATGTCGCCCCGCCGGACGGCCTGGCCAGCTGGGTCACCCCCGACCCGGCGCAGCCGACCGCCCGGCTCGATCCGCTGCTGCCGGTCCGGCTGATCGCCCGCGAGGGCGACTGGGCACAGGTCCTCTGCTCCAACGGCTGGACCACCTGGGTGGACGGCCGGCTGCTGGTCTCCCTCCCCGGTGTGCCCCCCGGCGCGACCGGCCCGCCCGCCCGCACCGCCGACCCGCGCCCCGCGCTCGCCGAGGTGGAGGGCCGGCTGGCCCGCTACCGCTCGATGCTGGAGGACCTCGCGGCGGGCAGCGCCGACCTGGGGACCTTCCAGGACCGGGCCCGCGGCCTGCGGATCGGCCTGGTCATCGACGGCGAGGCGCTCTGGGTGTACGACCCGGCGCACGACCGCTGGTGCTACTGCGACGGCCTCCAGCTCCAGACGTACACCGCCACCGACCGTCCGCATCCGGCGGCCCCGGCGACACCCTCGACCCCGGTCCCGCCGGTCCCGCCGGTCGCTCCGGTCTCCCCGGACGACGGGACGTACGAACCCACCCGGGCGGTGGAGCTGTGATCCCGCCGGCCGGCCGGCCCGGGCCCACGCCGGACGAGCCGGCACCGGACGCGCCCGGGCCCGGGGGCCGACCCGCGCCCGAGCGTGAACCCGACCGCGGGCCCCTCACCACGCCGAACGTGCCACCGCCCGACGACCCGCCCCCCGCGCCTCCCCCCGCACCCGTGCCGTCCGCGACACCCACGGCCAGGCCCGCACCGACGGTCGAGCCCGCCGCACCGGACGCAGCTCCCGCACCGGCCCCACCACCGCCCCCGCCCCCGACCGCCGTCGGTGACGACCCCGGTCGCGGCGGCGGCCCCGGTGACGGCCCCGGCAGCACCGGCGGCCCTGCCCCCCGACGCGTCCGCGCCGAGCGGCCCGACCTCCTCGACGACCTCGACGACGACTTCGGGGACGACTTCGGCCCGCCCAGCCTGCCGGCCGGCATGGTCGGGCGCCGGGTCGCCGGCTACCGGCTGGAGTCGGAGATCGGCCACGGCGGCATGGCCGTCGTGTACCGCGCGAAGGACCTGCGGCTCGGCCGCACCGTCGCGGTCAAGTTGCTCGCCCCCGAGCTGGCCCGCAACGAGGTGTTCCGGCAGCGGTTCATCCACGAGTCCCGGGTCGCCGCCGCGATCGACCACCCGCACATCATCCCGGTGTTCGAGGCGGGTGAGGCCGACGGCATCCTGTTCATCGCGATGCGCTACGTCGAGGGCGGCGACCTGCGCGGTCTGATCAAGCGGGGCGGGCCGTTCCCCGTCGACCGGGCGGCCGGGCTGGCCCTGCAGATCGCCTCCGCGCTGGACGCCGCGCACGACCACGAACTGGTCCACCGCGACGTCAAGCCCGGCAACGTGCTGGTCGCCGCCGGCACGGACAGCGAGCACCCCGAGCACCTCTACCTGGCCGACTTCGGCCTCACCAAGAAGTCGCTCTCGCTGAGCGGGCTGACCGGCGTCGGCCAGATCGTCGGCACCCTCGACTACGCCGCGCCCGAACAGATCTCCGGCCGGCCGCTCGACGGCCGCTGCGACCAGTACGGCCTCGGCTGCGTGGTCTTCGAGATGCTCGCCGGGGTGCCGCCGTTCCGGCGCGAGAGCGACCTCGCCCTCCTCTGGGCCCACCTCAACGACCCGCCGCCGACCCTGCGCGACCACCGTCCCGACCTGCCGGCCGCGGTGGACGAGGTGGTGTCCCGGTCGCTCGCCAAGTCCCCCGGGGAGCGGTACGCCGGCTGCCTGCAGTTCGTGGCCGAGCTGCGCGCCGCAGCCACCGTCCTGCCGGGGGCGGGACCGCCCGCGAGCCAGTGGGCGGCGGCCGGACCGCCGACCCAGGTGGTCCCGACCCACCGGACGGACGCGTACGGGGGCACCGCGTACGGCGGCCCGCACGCGGGTGCCGCTCCCGGCGTCCCGGAGCCGCCCGCCTGGGCCGACCCGGTGGTCCGTCCGCCGCGCTGATCCGCACGCCGGGGTAACCCGTCCCGCCCCGGCGCTCCCGACGGTTCCCGCCCCGGCTCTGCGCTTCAGCCGTTACCGCTGCTCGCCGGGCGCCTGCCCCCGGCGCTTCAGCCGGGCCGCCACGAGGCCGCCGAGCCAGCCGGCGACCAGCCCCCACCCGGCGGCCAGCGGCACCGCCGTCCACAGGACGGGGCTGAGCACGACCGTCCCCCCGGTCAGGGCGGCCGCCGGGCCGACCGGACCACCGACCTCCGGGCCCAGGACGGAACTCAGCAGGTCGCCGAGGCCGCCCTCACCGAGGCCGACGCCCAGCACGGAGAGCCCGTAGTCGGCCGAGACGCGCGTCCAGACACCGACCAGCAGCACGGTGACGGCCGCCGCCGCGGCCAACCGGACGGCGTGCTGCCAGAGCCGGACCCCGCGCGGCGAGCGGTAGGCGGCCAGCAGACCGGCCGCGAACATCAGGACCCCCGCGAGCGGGAGCAGCCACCACGCCCGCGCGTCCTGCTCGGCGAGCGTGCCGAGGCTCACCGTGCCGTCCTGCCCCTCGGGGGTGCGCAGCACGGCGGCCAGCGGCTTGGGCACCGGCAGGCCGAGCGCTCCGCTCAGGTGGCCGTTCCACTCGGCTCCGAGGCCGACGCCGAAGGCGATCCAGACCAGGTTGGGCAGGGCGAGCAGCACGACGGCGGCGATCTCCCGGGGGCTGCCGTTCACGACCGCCGTCCCGACCGCGGCCACCAGGCCGAGCGCCACGTAGCCGAACAGCACCGCCAGCATCGCGAACGCGGCCGGCCGGACGGCCTGTTGGAACGGGACGAGGGCGCGCGGCAGCGGGGCGCGGCGGGACACCGCGAAGGTGATCGCGAGCACGACGAGGAGCCAGAGCAGCCCGAGGCCGAGCGTGGAACCGGGGTCGGCGTGGAAGCCGACCTCGGGCGACAGACCGAGGGCGCCGCCGAGCTCCTCGACGAGGTCGTTGCCGAGCGGGACGGCGAAGGTGTGCCGGGCCCCCAGGGTGAGCAGGACCAGCGCCACCAGCCAGACCACCGCCGTCCGGGCGGCCCGGCCGACCAGTTCGCCGCCGCCCGCCACGGCCCGGAACCGGAGCTGACGCAGGAACACCTCGGCCACGGCCAGTGCGCCGACCAGGCCGACCGAGAGCGGCATGGCGGTGATCCCGGCGTCCACCGAGGCGAAGAACCCGGCGCCGCCCTCCAGTTCGACCGATCCGCCGACCGCCAGCACGAGCGCGGCGGCCACCACGTACGGGAAGCCGCCGCCGGGCAGGGCGTCGGCACCGGCCGCCCAGAGACCGAGCGCGGCGACCGCCGCCATCGCGGCGAACCCCGCGGCGACCACCGCGAGCGCGTCCAGCCACCCGCGCAGGGCGCCGGGCGGCCCGGCGGCCCCGGTGGGCCGCCCCGGGTGCGGACGGGCCTGCTGCTGCATGCGGGCCTCCTGACGGCTCCGATCCCCCGCGCCACGACTCCGGACCCCCGCGCGCCTCGCTCCAGGGTGACCCAGGACCGGCCGGCCCGCCCGGCCGCGCCGCGGGCCGTTGCTCCGGACGCCGCGACGGCGGGTGACCGGGTCGCGGACGGCCGGGTCGCGGACGGCCGGGTCGCGGGTGACCACGGCTTGCTGTTGCGACGGATCGGGAGCGGGGGGAGAAATGGATCCCAGTGGCAGGAGCCTCCTGCGCCGACCGGACTCGCCGGCCGCCTGCGAAACGGAGCCCTCGATGAGTTCCCAACCACCTCCGTCCGGCCCGCCCT
The DNA here is from genome assembly GCF_040611255.1 of Kitasatospora sp. NPDC002965. Taxonomy (NCBI): domain Bacteria; kingdom Bacillati; phylum Actinomycetota; class Actinomycetes; order Kitasatosporales; family Streptomycetaceae; genus Kitasatospora; species Kitasatospora sp. NPDC002965. The sequence goes on from NZ_JBEXNT010000149.1 coordinate 16,126, forward strand.
CGGGACCTCCCTCCGGACCTCCGTCCGGGCCGCTCTCCGGGCCGCCGTCGGGCGGCCGCTCCGGACCGCCCGGACCCCCGTCCGGACCGCCCTCCGGTGCCTCCGGCGGGCCCTCCGGGGGACGTCCGACGCCGTGGTGGCGCTCGGGCCGCAAGGCCGCGCTGGTCGCCGGCACGGCCGTGGTGGCCGTGGTGGCGACGGTGCTGATCGTCAACAACAACAGCGGCGGCAAGCAGGACGACGCCGTGCCGACCGCCAACGAGGTCGCGCTGCAGTCCCCGCAGGACCCGGGACCGGCTCCGTTCACCCCGTCGGTGGAGACCGAGGGCGTCCAGGCCCCGGCTCCGGCCTCCACCCCCGCGCAGCCGGCCACCACCCGAACGGGTGGAGCGGCGACCACCGGAAGCACCGCCGCCGCGACGACGCCGGCCGGCATCCAGAGCGTCGAGGGGACGTCGTCCGGCCTGTACGCGGGCACGATGTCCAAGCCGAACTGTGACGTGGAGAAGCTGGTCTCGATGACGTCGACCGGCGACAGCGGCCGGGCCTGGGCGTCCGCGCAGGGCATCGATCAGTCCGAGAACCCGGCCTACCTGCGGTCGCTGACCCCGGCGTTCCTGCGGGTGGACACCCGGGTGACCAACCACGCGTACAAGGGCGGCGCGGCGGTCGGCTACCAGTCCGTGCTCCAGGCCGGTACGTCGGTCCTGGTGGACGCGCAGGGCGTGCCCCGGGTGCGCTGCGGCTGCGGCAACCCGCTGAAGCCGCCGACGCTGGTGTCCGACGCGAAGTACACCGGCAAGGCCTGGGCGGGCTTCCAGCCGTCCGCCACCGTCGTCGTGGTGCCGGCGCCCAAGCCGGTGACCGAGATCCTGCTGGTGAACGTCGTGACCGGCGGCTGGTTCGTCCGGGTGACCGGGCAGATCGAGATCGTCGACCGGCCCGCCCAGCCGCCGCGCGGTCCGCTGGCGCCGGGTGTCCCGCCGCCGGCCCCGATGACGCCGACCGGGCCGTCGGGCTCCGGCTCCACGTCGACCTCGCCGTCCTCCTCGCCGTCCACCCCGGGGTCCGGTTCCGCGACCGGCTCGGGTGCGACGTCGGGGACGCCGTCGGGTTCGACCTCCGGGTCCACCGGGCCGTCCAACGGGTCGGCGACCGCCTCCACCGCGACGCCGTCCTCGGGTACGGCGACGGCCTCGACCGCCGGGGCGACCTCGTCCGGGGCCACTCCGTCGAGCGCCTCCACCGGGGCGACCACGTCCGCGCCGCCGACCAGCGCGGCGCCGACGACCGCCGGCGGGACACCGTCGACGGTGACGTCCGCCGCGACGGCGACCACGGCGACCACGACGGCGAGCACCGCCGTCCGGTCGGCCACCGGCACGACCACGACGGCCGCCACCGCGCAGCAGACCGCGGCGGTCACGCCGACCTGTTCCACCACGCAGCCGTCCACGCTTCCGCCCTGTCCGACGCCGGAAGCCGGCTGAGCCGACCGGCCGCCGGAGGCCCGCCGTCACCCGCCCCTCGACCGGGCGGGCGACGGCGGGCCTCGTTCCGGGCTACGGCAACAGCACCTCGGCGTCGTCCGGACCGAGCATCCGGCCGTCGGCCGCCCGGACCTCGATCGGGGCGATCGGCGCGCCGTCGACGCGGTCCACCAGCCGGGCGCGGGGCTCGTCGCTCTCGAAGAAGTACTGCTCGCCCCACTGGCGCAGCGCCGTGACGACGGGGAACAGCGCGCGCCCCTTCTCGGTGAGCACGTACTCCTGGTAGGGGCTGCCGTCGGAGGCCGGGACCGTCTCGAAGACCCCGCCGGCGACCAGGCCGGCGAGGCGGGCGGACAGGATGTTCTTCGCCAGTCCGAGGTTCTTCTGGAACTGACCGAACCGGCTCAGCCCGTCGAAGGCGTCGCGGACGATCAGCAGCGTCCAGCCGTCGCCGACGACGTCCAGCGGCCGGGCGACCGGGCAGGACGACTCCTCGTGCGTGGTGCGCCTGGGCACGCGCGCCTCCTCTCACCTGCGGTTCCCTCCGCCCGGGGGCGGGGTTTCACCGTGCAACCCTAGCGCGCGGCCGACGGATCCCCGCGCGGTTGCTTATTGAAACCAGACTGTGCCAGGGTGGCGTGGTAGCACATTGAAACCGCATGGGGCCCGGCCGCGTCCGGGCCCCCGCCCGCCCCCAGGAGCCGTCCACGTGGTCCCTCCCGACACCACCCGCACTGCCCGCACCGCCCGCGGGACCTCCGCTCCGGCCGCTGCTGCGGCCCCCTCCGCACCCGCCCGTCGGCTCTCCCCCGCCATCGCCCTGCTGTTCTCCGTCGCCGGCGGCCTCGCCGTCGCCAACGTCTACTACTCCCAACCGCTGCTCGACCTGATCGCCGACGACCTCGGCATCGGCCGCTCCACGATCGGCCTGGTCGGCACCCTCACCCAGGTCGGCTACGCGGTCGGGCTGCTGCTGCTCGTACCCCTCGGGGACCGCCTCGCGCCCCGGCCCCTGATCGTCGGCCAGCTCGGGCTCTCCGTCGTGGCGCTGGGCGCCGTCGCCCTCGCCCCTTCCGCGCCGCTGATGCTCCTCGCGTCCATGGCGGTCGGCGTGCTCGCCGTGGTCGCCCAGGTGGTGGTCGCCCTCGCCGCCTCGCTCGCCGACCCCGCCGACCGGGGCCGCACCGTCGGGACGGTGACCAGCGGCATCGTGATCGGCATCCTGCTCGCCCGGACCGTCGCCGGCGCCATCGGCGACCTGGCCGGCTGGCGCGCCGTGTACGTGGTGTCCGCCGTCGCCACCGGCGTCATGGCCGCCGTCCTGGCGGCCGTCGTCCCGGCCGGGCGGCGCCGCCCCGAACGGATCGGCTACCTGCGGCTGGTCGGCTCGGTCTTCACCCTGTTCGCCCGGGAGCCCGTGCTCCGGGCCCGCGCCGGGCTCGCGCTGCTGACCTTCACGGCCGTCACCGTCCTGCTCACGCCGATGGTGCTGCCCCTCGCCGCCCCACCGTTCGACCTCAGCCACACCGAGATCGGGCTCCTCGGCCTGGCCGGCGCGGCCGGCGCACTCGGGGCGGGCCGCGCCGGACGCCGGGCCGACCGGGGCCACGCCGAACGGACCCTGGCCATCGGGCTCACCGCGATGCTGGTCTCCTGGCTGCCGGCCGTGCTGCTGCCGCACTCGGTGTGGTGGCTGGTGCTCGCCCTGGTGGTCGTCGACTACGGCCTGCAGTCCGTGCACGTGGTCAACCAGCACCTGCTCTACCGGGTCCGGCCCGAGGCGCAGAGCCGGCTGACCGCCGGCTACATGCTGTTCTACTCGGCCGGCTGCGGCCTCGGCGCGATCGCCTCCACCCTGGTGTACGAGCACGGCGGCTGGACGGCGGTGTGCGGTCTGGGCAGCCTGATCAGCCTGCTCGCACTCGTCCACTGGCGGGTCACCACCCCGCGGCAGCCGGCGGACACCGGTGGCCGCGTCAGCCCGTGACGGCCAGCTCCGCCACCACCGCCCGGTGGTCGGCGCCGCGGACGGTGTGCTCCGCCACCGACACCGCACGCAACCCGTCCCCGTGCAGGACGTGGTCGATCTGGATCACCGGCCACAGGTAGGGGAAGTCCGCGTTGGACTCCGGCCAGGTGGGCGAGCCGCCGCGACCCAGCTCGGCATGGGTGTCGGTGAGACCCGTGCCGAGCAGGTCACGCATCGGCGCGTGGTCGAGGCTCGCGTTGAAGTCGCCCAGCAGGACGGCGTTGCGGGTGGCACCGTCGGCCGCCGCCCGCAGCTCGTCGAAGTCCTCCGCCCAGCGGCCCGCGTCACCCAGCGGGTAGTACGTGTGCACCGCCGTCAGCCGGACCGTCCGGCCGCCGACCGCCACGTCGACGGCCACCTGGTCACGGGCCGCCGCCGAGGCCGCACCGTCCAGCGGGGTCAGCGGGAGCCGCGAGTAGACGGCGGTGTCCCGGCCGGGCCGCACCTCCCGGTACGGCAGCACCTCGGCGATGCCCGCCCGGTCCAGCCCGGCGGCGGCACGCGGGCCCAGCTCCTCGACCGCGAGGACGTCGACCCGCTGCTCACGGACCAGCCGGACCAGCTCGTCGGTGTCCACCTGACCCATGTAGGCGTTGCTGGTCGCCACTCGCAACCGCGGCGCGTCGGCCGGGACCGAACCGCCGTCCGGTACGAACCTCGGTACCAGCCAGCAGAGTTGCACGGCGACGAGCAACCCGGCGACCGCCACCGCCCACCACGAGCGCAGCGCCAGCAGCGCCCCCAGCACCACGAGCGTGCCGAGCGCCGCGTGCGGCAGGCCGACCACCACGAGCGACAGCGCCGTTCCGTCGTCCCACCCGGCCAGCCGGACCACGACCAGGCCCGCCGGCACCGCGAGTGCGGCGGCGCAGAGTCCCCTCAGCACCCGTCGTACGCGGCCCCACCGGCCCGGGCCCGGCACCGTCCGTCCCATGCGTCACTCCCGCCCCTCGACTCCGCCGGAAGACGCCCCCGGATTCCCGGCGGTTCCCGGGGCGCCCGGGCGCGGAGCGCCCAGGCGCCGGGGTCCTCAGTCGACGCAGGGGATGCCACCGGCCCGCACGGCGGGGCCCTGCATGGGCGGTTCGGGGGCGGGTCCGGCGGCCGGGGTGCCCGCGGGTGCCGGTCCGGCGGAGGAACCACCGGGCGCGGCACCGGAGGTGGGGCCGGGCGTCGCGCCGGAGGTGCGGGCGAGCGTGACGACCACGTGACCGGCCGGAGCGGCGGCGGAGGCCGTGGGGGTGACGCCGTAGCGGGCCGCGACCCGCTCGGCCTCGGCCTTCGCGCCGGTGCCGTAGCCGACCGTGGTGGCCTTCGCCCGCCCGGCCGCCGGGCTCCCGGCCGTCTTCCCCGCCGGGTGGCCGAGTTCGGCGAGGGCCTCGGACTCCGCCGACGCGGCGGCGGCACTCACCCCGTAGACGTCGACGGTGGCCCGTTCCTTCGCCGGCGGCGCAGGGGTCTCCGGCGCGGTCGACGTGCCGGCCGGCCCTGCGGCGGGCGCCGGGGCCGGTGCCGGGGGCGGCGGCTCGTGGCCGAACAGCTGCTTGACGATCCGCCTGATCTGCTCCGGGTCGACGGTGTTGACCTCCTGGCCGCCGATGTTCTTGAACCCGGTGATCGGCAGGGTGTTGAACTCGACGTTGCCACCGGTCAGGTCGGGCGCCTGCTGCGCGAAGTCCAGCAGGTTCCACCGGTCGTCGATGACCACGTCCTTCTTCACCACGTCGAACAGCCGCTGGAGCTGCCCGAGGTCACCGATGACGCCCTGCTGCTTGAGCTTGTACACGACCGAGGAGAGGAAGGCCTGCTGGCGGTGGGTCCGGTCGAGGTCGCCGTTGGTCAGGTGGTGGCGCTGCCGGACGAAGGAGAGCGCCTGCCGGGCATCGAGCGAGCTGATACCGGCGGGCAGCCTGAGCCCGGTACCGCCGCCCTCGTGGTTGGCGGTCCGGGCCACGATCGGGTCGTCGACCGGGTTGTTGAGGCAGACCTGGATCGGCTCGACCGCCTTGGCGATGTCGTAGAAGCCGATCAGGTTGACCTCGGCGAAGTGGTCGATCGGGACGCCGAGGAACGCCTGCACGGTCTGGACGGTGGCCGACCGGCCCGCCTCCCGGCTCTGCCGCTCCAGCTCGGACCTGGAGAGCCCCCTGCCCCCGAGCCGCTGCTCGGCGGCCCCCTTGGCGATGCCGTACGCCTCCTTGATCTTGTGCATCCGGCCGTCCGCACCGACGGTCTGCACGTAGTCGTCGCGCGGGACGGAGAGCGCCGTCACCTTGCCGCCGTCGGCCGGTATGTGCAGGACGATCAGGGCATTGGTGTTGTACCCGCCGATCTCGCTGGACCCGGCGTGCAGCTCCTCCTCGACGAACTCCTTGGGAAGGTCGTTGCCGTCCATGTCCTTGCGGCTGTCGAGGCCGATGAGCAGCAGGTTGACGGACCTGTCGAGGCGCGGCGGCGCGTTCCTCCGCGCCTCCGCCAGCGCGCCCGACTTGACCATGCCGCCGTCCAGTTGGCGGTACTCGTACCAGACGAGGCCGCTCGCGCCGAGCACGGCCGCCGAGACGGTGGCGGCGAGCGCGCGGCCGACGACGGTCAGCGGCCCGGTGCGGGGATCAGCCACGACGGTTCCTCCGGTCGGGAGTTCGGGTGCCCCGGGCCCCGGCTTCGCGGGCACCCGCGCCGGAGGGCCGGGCGCCGCCGGGGCGGAGATCGGGGCGCGGATCGGGGCGGGGATCGGGGCGGGATCCGCGTCTGCGGCGCCGGTCGCGGGCGACCCGGCCGTCCGGGGCCGGGCCGGTGCGCCGGGCGCGGACCGCCCGCACGGCGAGGACCAGGAGCGCGGCCACGGCCGCCGCCCCCATCGCGGGGAACGCGCCGACCACCCAGCGCACGGCCGCCGAGGCGAGCGCCTTCCCCTGGTACGCGTCCCGGTCGGCCAGGTAGGCGGTGGCCGCCCGCGACGCCAGCGCCACCGGCGGCGCGGCCGTGACCACCCACCAGCCCCCGGCCCGGCCGCAGAGTGCGGCCGCCGCAGCGGCACCCAGCACGGCTCCGGCC
>NZ_JBEXNT010000150.1:0-22314 GCF_040611255.1 Kitasatospora sp. NPDC002965
GGGGGGGGTCAGGGTGCCGTCGCTGGGCATCGACCACGCCTCCGGCGTGTCCCCCACCGGCCCGGTCGTGGGGTGGCCCGCCTCGCCGCCGAGGCTGTACACCGCCGAGGCACCGGCCGGATCGCCGTCCGTCCTTCGCCGCCCGCCGCCCGCCCCGCTCTAGGACGGCCCCGGGCGGCGCAGGCTCAGCGGACGGAGGTCGGTCCAGTGCGCCTCGACGTAGGACTCGCAGGCGTCCTCGGTGCCGGTGAAGCCGGCCGGGTGCCAGCCGGCGGGCACGGGGAGATCGGCGGGGAAGAGCCCGTGCTGCAGCTCGTCGTTGACCAGCACGGTCCAGTGCGCGGCGGGGCGGTCGTCCACGGGTGCTCCAGGCGAAGTCGGGGAGTCGGGCGGGTCGGGGGGCCGGGGATCGGAGGCCGGGCGGGTCGTCAGCGGAAGCCGCCGTCGATGCGGAGGACCTCGCCGGTGATGTAGGCGGCCCGGTCGGACACGAGGAAGGCGATCAGCTCGGCCACCTCCTCGGGACGGCCGAGCCGGCGCAGCGAGACCTGTTCGAGGGCGCGTCCGACGGCCTCGTCCGGCAGCCGGGCCACCAGATCGGTGTCGATGTAGCCGGGGGCCACCACGTTCGCCCGGATGCCGAACCGGCCGACCTCCTGGGAGAGGGACTTGGTGAACCCGATGATGCCGGCCTTGGTCGCCGCGTAGTTGCTCTGCCCGGCGTTGCCGCAGATGCCGGCGACCGAGGAGAGGTTGACGACGGCGCCGGACCGGCGCAGCACCATGCCGTCGATCACCGCACGGCAGGCGTGGTAGACGCCGCTGAGGTTGACCTGGAGGACGTCCTGCCAGTCCTGGTCCTCCATCAGCAGCAGCGGTGCGTCCCGCAGGATCGCCGCCGAGGTCACCAGGGCGGTGATCGGGCCCAGCGCGTCCTCGGCGCCGTCGACCAGCGCGCCCACCGCGGCGGCGTCGGACACGTCGGCCCGGCGGACGTAGGTGTTGCGGCCGAGGTCCAGCAGCTCCTTCTCCAGGGCCCGGGCGGACTCCGCGTCCGCCCCGTAGCACAGGGCGACGTCGAAGCCGTCCCGGGCCAGCCGCAGCGCGGTGGCGCGGCCGATCCCACGTGTCCCACCGGTGATCAGAGCCACCGGCCCGGCCGTCCTGGTCATCGTGTTCCCCTCTCCTGTCGGGTGCGGTGCTCGGTCTGCCCGGCCGAGTCCGGGGCGGGGGGTGACGGTGCCGTGCGCTGCCGGACCAGGCGCCTCAGCTCGGCGATCCCGAGCTCCGGCCGCTGCGCCAACAGTTCGAGCAGGAAGGGCCACTGGCGCATCATCACGGCCATCGCCCGCGGCTCGATCCGCTCCGGGGAGTACAGCCACAGGCCGCGCAGGCCGCCGTCGGACTCGTGCATCATCAGGTACAGGTCGGCGTTGTGCGGCCGCATCTCGGTGATCAGCTCGGGGATCACCCCGTCGTCGCCGACGTTCAGGTTCAGCGGCGCCGACTTGAGGCCGTGCAGGTCCAGCGGCTCACCCGCGACGTTGAGCAGGTTGAACAGCAGCCGCAGCGGGTTGCGGTCCTCCCCGGCGTCCCGGCGGAGCCGCCGCAGCGGCACCTCCTGGTGCAGGTGGGCGTCCAGCACGCCCGCGCGGACCGCGGTGATCAGGTCCCGGACGGTCGCGTCCGGCGAGGGCCGGGGGCGCACCACCACCGGGTTGATGAAGAAGCCGATCATCTGCTCGGTCTCCGGGTGCTCCCGCCCGGCCAGCGGGAAGCCCACGGCGAGGTCGCCGTCCGCCACCCCGCCGTCCGCCACCCCGCCGTCCGCGCCGCCGCCGTCCGCGCCGCCGCCGTCCGCGCCGCCGTCGGCGTAGGTCTGCAGCAGCAGGTGGAACGCCGAGAGCAGCACGATGAAGAGGGTGACGCCCTCCCGCTGCGCGGCGTCCCTCAGAGCCCCGGTGACGGCCGGCTCCAGGACGAAGCCGGTGGTGAACCCCTCCGCCGCGCCGGCCTTCTGGTGCTCCGGCGCCTCGAACCTCGGCAGCGGCGGCAGACCGTCCAACAACCGCTCCCAGTAGGCGACGTGCTCGTCCAGCGCGCCGTCGGCCAGCCGCCGCCGCTGCCACGCCGCCCAGTCCGGGTACTGGACCACCGGCTCGGGCAGCGTGGACTCCCGGCCCAGGACCCGCGCGGCGTACAGCTCGCGCAGTTCGCGCCCGAGCAGCGCGTAGGACCACAGGTCGACCACGATGTGGTGCAGCACCAGCACCAGCACCCACTCGTCCGGGGCGGTGGCGACCAGGGTGCCCCGGACCAGCGGCCCCCCGGCCAGGCTGAACGGGCGGCTCACCTCCGCCTCGACCAGCCGCCGCAGCTCCTCCTGCCGGGCCTGCTCCGTCCCGGCCCCCAGGTCCGCGGTGGCCAGCGGCCAGCCCCCTACCGGATCGACCAGCTGCCGCCACTCGCCGGCGCCGTCGTCGACGATCCTGGTCCGCAGCGCCTCGTGGCGCCGCACGATCTCGTCCAGGCCGTGCCGCAGCGCATCCCGGTCGAGCTCTCCGCTCAGGACGGTCGCGGTGATGACGTTGTGGTGCGCCTCGTCCGGGTCCACGGGCTGGTACATGATGTCCAGCTGGGCGAAGGACAGCGGGACGCCCCCGCGCCGGTCGGCCGGCGGGACGGCGCCGCCCCGCCGGTCGCCCCGGCCGAGGTGCCGGTTCCGGCGCCGGTCCGTCGGAGCGGGCCGGGCGACCGGCGGACCGCCCGCCCCGGGCAGGGCGGCGCAGGCGGCGACCGCCCGCAGGGCGGCGAACCAGGTCCCGGCCAGCTCGCGGACGTCCCGCTCGTCCAGCAGGTCGTCCGCCCAGGTCCAGCCGGCCGCCAGCTGCGGGCCCCCGGGGCCGTCGTAGGTGACCGCGTTCAGCTCCAGCGGGTGCGCGAGCAGCGTGACCTCCGCCTCCTCCCCGCCCGGGGCGGTTCCGGCGTCGGACGTGACCGGTGCCCAGGGCGCGCCCTGCCCGGTGCCGGTGAGGCGCCCGAGGTAGTTGAAGGCGACCTCGGGGACGGGGAGCGCGGCCAGCGCGGCGGCGGTGTCCGGATTGAGGTGCCGCAGCAGGCCGAACCCCAGACCGTCGCCGGGCAGGGCGGCCAGCTGCTCCCTGATCCGGACCACGGCAGCGGCCAGCTCCGTCCCGGACTCCTCCACCTGGGCCCAGCCCAGCGGGCCGGAGGCGAGCCGGACCGGCTGGACGCCGGTGAACCAGCCCACGGTGCGGGACAGGTCGACCCCGGGCGCGAGGTCCTCGTGCCGGCCGTGGCCCTCCACGTCGACCAGCACCCCGCCGCCCGGTGCGCCGGGGCCGGGCCCGCCCCGGCGGTGGCGCCACTCCTCCAGGGCGATCCCGAAGGCGGCCAGGAGCACGTCCTGGACTCCGGTGTGGAAGGCCCCGGGGACCCGCCCCAGCAGGGGCGCGGTGTCGTCCGGCGGCAGGGTCAGGACCAGTCGCCCGATCCCGGTCCCGGCCCGGGCGACGGGTCCGCTCCCGGCGGGTCGGTTCCCGGCGGGTCGGTTCCCGGCGGGTCCGACGGCGGCCGGTCCGCTCCCGGGCGGTGCGTTCTCCGGCCGGCGGGCCAGGAGCGGCGGGGCGCCGGCCAGCAGCCTCGTCCACTCCGGGAGCTCGGCGACGCGGTCCGGGGCGACCGCGTCGGCGGCCAGCAGACCGGCCCAGCGGCGCACCGAGGTCCCCACGGGAGCCAGCACCACCGGCCGCCCCGCGAGCACCGCCTCACCGGCGACCCGCAGGTCCGGCAGCAGGATCCGCCAGGACACCCCGTCCACCACCAGGTGGTGGAGCACCAGCAGCAGCCGCCCCGGTTCGCGCGGCCCGGCGTCGAACCAGACCGCCCGGAGCACCACCCCGGCGACGGGGTCCAGCAGCCCGCGGGCCACGGCCGCGTGTCCGGCGACCCGGGCCCGCAGCCCTGCCTCGTCCGGTACGGTCCCGCCCGGCCCGGTGACGTCCACCCGGTGCAGCCGGTCCTCGACCCGCACCGAGCCGTGCGGCCCGGCCAGGAGCGACCAGCTGCCGTCCGGCCGGACGGTCAGCCGGGAGCGGAGCACGTCGTGGTGGTCGACCAGCGCCTGCAGCACCGCGGTCAGCTGCCCCCGGCCGGTGCCCGGGGGGACCGCGACCACCGCCTCCTGGCTGAACCCGTCGATCGGGGTGTCCAGCCCGCGCAGCCACTCGACGATCGGGGTGGGGGCGATCTCGCCGGTCCCGATGTCCTCGGGGCCCTCCGCCGCCTCCGCGTCGGTGGCCACCGTGGCCAGGCCGGCGACGGACTGGTGGGCGAACACGTCCCGCACGGTCACCGTCAGCCCGGCGGTCCGGGCCTGGGAGACGACCTGGATCGCCTGGATGCTGTCGCCGCCCAGGTCGAAGAACCTGTCCCCGGTCCCGACCTCGGGAAGCCCCAGCACCTGCGCGTAGATCCCGCACAGGGTCTCCTCGACCGGCGTGCGGGGCCGCCCGGAACCGGGCGCCGCCGGGAAGTCGGGAGCCGGCAGCCGCTCCCGGTCCACCTTGCCGTTGGCGGTCAGCGGCAGGTCGTCGAGGACCACCACCGCGGCCGGGACCAGGTACGGCGGCAGCCGGCGGGCGAGCGCGGCCCGTACGGCCGCGGGATCCGGCCGCGCCGCCGGGCGCGGGACCACGTAGCCGACCAGCATCCGGGTGCCGGGCCGGTCCTCACGGACCGTCACCACGGCCCGGGCGATCCCCGGCAGGGCGGCCAGGGCGGTCTCGATCTCGCCCGGCTCGATCCGGAAGCCGCGCACCTTCACCTGGTGGTCGGTCCGGCCGAGGAAGTCCAGCTGCCCGTCCGCCCGCCACCGCACCAGGTCCCCGGTGCGGTACATCCGCGCCCCGGGCGGCCCGTACGGGTCCGGGAGGAAGCGGCGTGCGGTCAGGCCGGGCCGGCCCAGGTAGCCCCGGGCCAGCCCGGAGCCGGCGACGTACAGCTCGCCCGGGACACCGACCGGCACCGGCCGCAGCCCCTCGTCCAGGACGCGCACCCGGGTGTTGGCGATCGGCCGGCCCACGGGCGGGACGCCGCCGCCCGACAGCGGCCCGGTCATGGTGGCGCACACGGTGACCTCGGTCGGGCCGTACGCGTTGACCATCCGGCGCCCGGCCGACCAGCGGGCGGCCAGCCCGGCCGGGCAGGCCTCGCCGGCGACCACCAGGGACAGCCCGGCGGGCAGTCCCCCCTCCGGTACGGCCGCCAGCACGCTGGGCGGCAGGGTCACGTCCGTGACGCCGTACGCGGCGCAGGTCCGGGCCAGCGGCTCGCCCGGGAGCAGTTCCTCCTTCGGGAGCACGATCAGCGCGGCGCCGGACAGCAGCGCGTCGCACCGCTCCGCCACCGAGGCGTCGAAGCTCGGCGAGGCGAACTGCAGCAGCCGGCTGCGCCCGTCCAGCCCGAAGCCCTCGGTCTGGGCCGCGACCAGCGCGGGGATCCCGGTGTGGGTGACCACCACGCCCTTGGGCGTCCCCGTCGAGCCGGAGGTGTAGATGACGTACGCGGCGTGCGCCGGGGTCAGGGGTTCCGCGCGGTCGGCGTCCCCGGGCGCGGTGGAGGGGCGGGCGTCGAGCTCCCGGAGCACCTCCGGCCGGTCCAGGAGCAGGAGCGGGACGCCGGTGTCCGGGAGCACGCCGCTCAGCTCCCCGGTGGTGAGCAGCAGGACCGGGCCGGCGTCCCGGAGCAGGAGGGCGATCCGCTCCGGCGGGTAGTCCGGGTCGACGGGCAGATAGGCGGAGCCCGCCTTGACCACGGCCAGCATCGCGACCACCGACCGGGCCGAGCGGGGCAGGGCCACCGCCACCGGCCGGTCCGGACCCGCGCCCCGGTCGATCAGCAGCCGGGCCAGGCGGTTGGCCTCCGCCTCCAGCCGGGCGTACGTCAGCTCCCGCTCGGCGTCGACCACCGCGGTGCTGTCCGGGGTGCGGGCCACCTGGGCCTCGAAGAGCTGCGGCAGGGTGGCCGACGGCAGGTCGCGGTCGGTGTCGTTCCACTCGGTCAGCAGCCGGTGCCGTTCGCCGGGGGTGAGCAGGTCCACGGCGCCGATCGGCACGTCCGGGGCGGCGCAGACCGCCAGCAGCAGACGGCGAAGCCGGTCGGCCAGGACCTCGACGGTGTCCGGGTCGAAGACGTCGGCGTTGTACTCGACCACGCCGTCGATCCCGGCCGGTGCGCCGGCGCCGGGGCCGCGTCGCCCGGTCAGCGCGAACACCAGGTCCATCCGGGCGGTGCCGGTGCTCACCGGCACGACCTCCTCGGCCAGGCCCGGCAGGCCGAGTTCGGCGTCGGGGAGGTTCTGCCAGGCGAGCATGACCTGGAAGAGCGGGTGGTGCGCGGTGGACCGGGCGGGCCGCAGCGCGTCCACCAGGAACTCGAACGGGACCTCCTGGTGGGCGAACCCGTCCAGGCTGCGTTCCCTCACCCGGGCGAGCAGCTCCCGGAAGGTGGGGCGGCCGGACGCGTCCACCCGCAGGACGAGGGTGTTGACGAAGAAGCCGACCAGGTCCTCGGTGGCGGCGTCGGTGCGGCCGGCGACGGTCGCCCCGATCGGGAGGTCGTCCCCGCCGCCCAGGCGGTGCAGCAGGGCGGCCAGGGCGGCGTGCACGACCATGAACTCGCTGGTGTCGTGGCGGCGGGCCAGGGCGGCGACGGCGTCGTGCAGTCCGGCGTCCCAGTGGAACGCGACCGTGCCGCCGCGGTGGCTCGCCTCGGCAGGGTGCGGCCGGTCGACGGGCAGCGCGATCCGCTCCGGCAGGCCGTCGAGCGCCCGCCGCCAGTGGTCGAGCTGCCGGGCCCGGACGCTGTCCGGATCCTCCGGGCCGCCGAGGAGCCGCCGCTGCCACAGCGTGTAGTCGGCGTACTGGACGGGCAGCGGTGTCCAGTGCGGCGGCCGGCCGGCCAGGCGGGCGGTGTAGGCGGTGGCCAGGTCGCGCCCGAGCAGGGCGACCGACCAGCCGTCCGCGGCGATGTGGTGCACCACCAGGACCAGCGTGTGCCGCTCCGGGCCGTGGACCAGCAGTTCGGCGTGGAGCGGCGCCTCGCGGGCCAGCTCGAAGCGGTACCGGGCGGCGGCGGCCACCGCCTCGTCCGCGCCGGGGCCGGGGACCTCGGTCACGGTCAGCCCGGGGCGTCCGGCCGCGGGGTCGAGGACGTGCTGGCGCGGCACGCCGCCCGTGTCGGGGAACGTGGTGCGCAGCGGCTCGTGTCGGTCGGTCAGGTCCGCCAGCGCCGCCCGCAGCGCGTCCACGTCCAGGGCGCCGGTCAGACGTACCGCCATCGGGATGTTGTAGGTGGCGGAGGGGCCCTGGACGCGGTCCAGGATCCAGAGCCGCTGCTGGGCGAAGGAGAGCGGCAGCTCGGCGGGCCGCGGCCCGGGCCGCAGCGCGGGGCGGGGTTCGGGGCGCGGCGCCGGGGCCGCGCCGTCGTGGCCGACGACCTCGGGGTCGGTGCCGTCGGCGCCGTCGGCGCCGGTCCCGTCGGCGTCGGCGGCGAGGCGGTGGGCCAGACCGGCCACCGACGGCGTCTCGAACAGCGCGCGGACCTGGACCTCCACGCCCAGGGCGGCCCGGATCTGCGAGACCAGCCGGGTGGCGAGCAGGGAGTGGCCGCCCAGGTCGAAGAAGCTGTCGTGGACGCCGACCGCGGGCACCCCGAGCACCTTGGCGAAGAGCTCGCACAGCGCCTCCTCCCGCGCGTCGCGCGGCGCGACGAAGGCCGGGCCCAGGTCGCGGCGGTCGCCGTCCGGCGCGGGCAGGGCCCTGCGGTCGGTCTTGCCGTTCGGCGTCAGCGGCAGGGCGTCGAGGAGGACGAAGACGGACGGGACCATGTAGGCGGGCAGCCGCGCGGCCAGGGCGGACCGCAGGACGGGGGTGAGCCGGCGGGCCAGGCGGCGCCGGGCGCCGTTGACGTGGCGCGCCGGGTCCTGGTCGCCGGGCGGCGGCCAGGCCGCGGGCGGCAGCCCGACGGCGGGCTCGCCGTCGGCGCCGACGCGGCGGGCGACGAGGTCCAGCGCGCCGTCCGGGCCGTGTCCGGACCAGTCAAGGTCGATCCGGTACCCGGTCCGGTCGGCGAGGGACCACAGCTCCTCCGGGTCCACGGCCCCCTGGGCCGGGGGGACGGGGGAGGCCGGAGGGTCCGCCGGGTCGCCGGCGGGCGCGGCGCCGAGCCGCCCGAGGGCGTCGGCGAGCGCGCGGACGCGGGCGTTGGGCACCCCGCGGACGGCGAGCAGGGACGGCCGCTCCGACGCGAGCCGGTCCTGCAGCGACGCCACGGTGAGCCGCTCGGCCTCCCAGTCCAGCCACGCGAAGTCCGCCCGCGGGGCCGCCTCTGCCTGCGCCTGGGCCTGGGCCTGCGCCTGGGTCCGGGCCTCCGCCGGCGGGTCCGTCCGTGCGGTGGTGAGGACCACGTCGTAGCGGAAGCGGGTCAGCTCGTTGTCGCAGTCGGCCCGCTTGGGCAGCACGCGGACCTCCTCGACGGCGGGGAACCGCCCCGGCAGGGAGGTGAACAGCCGCGGGTCGATCACGAGTTCCTCGTCCTCGTCCACGTGACGCCGCACCCGCGCGAGCAACCGGTCGGCGGGGAGGCCGGGTTCGGCACGGGACAGCTGGACCGAGAGGTGGAACGACTCCAGCAGCGGCAGGCTGCGCACGTCGCCGAGGAACACCGACCCGCCCGGTGCGAGGCGGGCCAGCGCGGCTTCGACCACCCGCAGCAGGTACCGCTCGTCGGGGAAGTACTGCACCACCGAGTTGAGCACGACCACGTCGAAGAGCCCGTCGGGCAGCCGGTCCAGCCGGTCGGCCGCGCAGTGGTGGAGTTCGACCCGGCCGAAGGGGTGACCGGGGGCGTCGACGGCCGTCCTCAGGCCCGCGAGCGCCACCTCGGAGATGTCGGTGCCCCAGTACCGTTCGCAGTGCGGCGCGACCCGTTGCAGGATCAGCCCGGTGCCGCACCCGATCTCCAGCACCGAGCGGGGGCGCAGGCCGAGCACGCGCTCCGCGGTGCGGTCGGCCCACTCGCGCATCTCCCCGGCCGGGATCGGTTCGCCGGTGTAGCTGCTGTTCCACCCGCGCAGGTCCTCGGCGGGGATCGGCGCCGGCGCGGGGGAGCCGGCGCCCGCGAGGCCGGCGGGGGAGCGCCCGGGGCCGTCGGCGCCGGTGGGCGGCCGGCTGCCGTCCTCCTCGTCGTAGGCGGTGTCCCAGATCCGGCGCCACTCGTCGACCTGGTCCGGCCACTCCTCCGCCGGGCCGGAGCCGTCGTCGACGGCGGGCACCACGTACGCCACCAACCGCTGGTCACCGGGGACGTCCTCGCGGACCGTCACCACCGCGACCCCGACCTCCGGCCGGCGGGCCAACTCGCTCTCGACCTCCCCGAGTTCGATCCGGAACCCGCGCAGCTTCACCTGGTGGTCCAGCCGGCCCAGGAACTCGATGCCGCCGTCACGCCGCCGCCGCACCAGGTCCCCGGTGCGGTACAGCCGCTCCTGCGGCCCGGCCCCGAACGGGTGCGGGACGAACCGTTCGGCGGTCAGCCCGGGCAGACCCAGGTAGTCCCGGGCCAGCCCCGCGCCGCCGATGTACAGCTCACCGGGGACACCGGCCGGCACCGGACGGCCCCGGTCGTCGAGCACGTGCAGTTCGGTGTTGGCGATCGGCTCGCCGATCGAGATCGGGCCCTCGCCCACCTCGGCCACCGCCGACCAGATCGTCGTCTCGGTGGGGCCGTACATGTTCCACAGCGTCACGCCGGTGGCCAGCAGCCGCCGGGCCAGGTCGGCCGGCAGCGCCTCGCCCCCGGCCAGCACCCGCAGACCCGGTGCGCCCGGCCAGCCCGAGTCCAGCAGCATCCGCCAGGTGGACGGCGTCGCCTGCATCACGGTGGCCCCGGAGGCGGTCAGCAACCGGGACAGCCGCTCGCCGTCGGCGACCGCCTCGCGTTCGGCGACCACCACCCGCGCGCCCTCGGCCAGCGGCAGCAGCAGCTCCAGCAGCGAGATGTCGAAGGAGTGCGTGGTGACCGCGAGCAGCGTCTCGTCCGGTCCGATGCCCGGCCGTTCCGCCATCGAGTACAGGAAGTTGCCGAGCGCCCGGTGCGGGATCCGGACCCCCTTCGGCTGCCCGGTCGAGCCGGAGGTGTAGATCACGTAGGCGAGGTCCTGCTCGGCCACCGGCTCGTCGAGGCCGTGCTCGGGCTCGACGAGGAGCCCGTCGTGGAGCTCGTCCAGGCACAGCACCTCGGCGCCGGTCCCGGGCAGCCGCTCCGCGACCGCCCGCCGGGTGAGCAGCACCGGCAGCCCGGAGTCGGCCAGCACGAAGGCGATCCGGTCCGGCGGGAACTCCGGGTCCAGCGGGACGAAGGCACCGCCGGCCTTCAGCACGGCCAGCATCGCCACCACCAGCTCGACCGAGCGCTCCGTGCAGATGCCGACCGGCACGTCCCGGCCGACACCGTGCCGCTTCAGCCGGTGGGCCAGCCGGTTGGAGCGCCGGTCCAGTTCGGCGTAGCTCAGCGCCTCCCGGCCGCAGCGGACGGCCTCGGCGGCCGGGGTGCGGGCGGCCCGGTCTTCGAAGCGACGGTGGGCGAACCCCGGGTCGGGCCACTCCCGGCGGGTGTCGTTCCACCGGTCGCGCAGCCGCCGCTCCTCCTCCGCCGCGAGCATCGGCACCTGCCCCACCGGGAGGTCCGGATCGGCGAGCAGGTGCTCGACCAGCAGCCGGAGGTGGCCGGACAGCTGGTCGACGGTGGCCGCGTCGAACAGGTCGCTGTTGTAGTCGAACCGCCCGCTCAGACCCTCCGGGCGGTCGAACACCTGGAGCTCCAGGTCGAACCGGGCGGCGGTGCTGTCCACCTCCAGCGGTTCCAGGCGCAGCCCCGCGGCGTCGAAGGAGGGCATGGCGATGTTCTGGAAGACGAAGGAGACCTGGAAGACCGGGGAGCGGGACAGGTCCCGCTGCGGGTGCAGCTCCTCCACCAGCCGCTCGAACGGCAGCTCCTGGTGCGCGAAGGCGCCCAGGCACACCGGCCTTACCCGGCGCAGGAGTTCCCGGAACGTCGGGGCGCCCGACAGGTCCGTCCGCAGTGCCAGCGTGTTGGCGAAGTACCCGATCAGCCGCTCGACCTCGGGACGGCCCCGGTTGGCGACCGGCACCCCGACGACGACGTCATCCTCGCGGGTGTAGCGGTGCAGCAGGACCTGGAAGGCCGCGAGGAGCGTCATGAAGGGCGTGACCCCCTCGCTCCGGCTGAACGACCGCACCCGGTCCATCAGGTGCGCGGGGAGGGCGAACGGCCGCGAACCGCCCCGGGTGCTCCGGACGGCCGGCCGGGGGCGGTCGGTGGGCAGCTCCAGGGCCGCGGGCGCCCCGGCGAGGGCCTGCTTCCAGTACTCCAGCTCGGCCGCCGCCCCCTCGCCGTCGAGCCGCCTGCGCTGCCACACCGCGTAGTCGGCGTACTGGACCGGCAGTTCGGGCAGCGCGGCCTCGGTGCCGGTGGCGTACGACCCGTAGAGGGTGACCAGCTCGTCGAGGAAGACCGAGGTGGACCAGAGGTCCCCGGCGATGTGGTGGATGGTGAGCAGCAGGACGTGCTCGTCCGGGGAGAGGCGCAGGAACCGCATCCGCAGCAGCGGGCCGGCCTCCAGGTCGAACGGGCGGGAGAACTCCTCCTGGGCCAGGGCGCGGATCCCCGCCTCCCCGTCCGGCCCGTGCAGGTGCTCGCAGGGCACGACGGTGAGCTCGGGCGCGGAGCCCTCGGTGACCACCTGCACGGGCTCGCCGTCCACCTCGCGGAAGGTGGTGCGCAGTGCCTCGTGGCGCCGGGCGATCTCCCGGACGGCGCGCTGCCAGAGGTCGAGGTCCAGCGGGCCGCGTACCCGGGTCGCGCCGGAGACGTTGTAGGCGGTGTCCCCGGGCGTCAACTGGTCGAGGAACCACATGCGTTGCTGCGGGAACGACGCGGGGAAGCGGTGCTGCCGCCGCCTCGCCGCCGGCGGCCGGGCGGTCTGCTGCGGCGGTGCGGCCTGCTGGGGGGCGGCCCGCTGCCCGGCCTTCCTCCGGCGCAGGTGCTCGGCCAGCAGGGCCCTCTTCTCGGCGGCCGAGAGGGTGGCGGGGTCGGGGGTGGTCATCGCGCGTCCGTCCTCGTGTGTCCGGTGGCCGGCCTGCTCTCGCTCGCTCATGCCCGGTCCTCCCGGGCCCCGAGGTCGTCCGGCTCCTCGGCGAGCAGTGCCCGGAGCTGCGCCTCGACCTCGTCGTCGGACAGGTCGTCCAGCTCGTCCGGGTCGTCGAGCCCGTCGAGCCCGTCGAGCTCGTCGAGTGCGTCCGGTTCGTCGAGTGCGTCGAGGTCGCCGGGCCCGGTGAGGTCCGCCTCGTCGCGGCTCAGGATCTCGATGGCGTCCCCGTCGCGGCCGTTCCCCGCGCCCTCGCCGCCGGTCGTGGCCAGCAGCCCGACGGTGTGCGCGACGGTGGGGGTCTGGAAGAAGTCCCGCAGGTCGAGTTCGGTGCCGAACCGGCTCTGGATCCTGCTGTTGATCTGCACGGCCGCCAGCGAGTGGCCGCCCAGGGCGAAGAAGTCGTCGTCGACGCCGACCTCCTCGACGCCCAGGACCTCCCGCCAGACCGCCGCGACCGCCTCCTCCTGCTCGGTGGCCGGGGCCAGGAACGGGGTGGGGAGGTCGGGCCGCGGATGGGTGCCGCCCAGTGGCGCCAGCAGGTCGATCTCCCGCGCGAGGAGGGCGGGGGTGATCGACCGGGCCAGCCGGCGGAGCGCGCCGAAGTCCTTCGGCGTGACCACCAGATGGGCCGGGAGTACGGGTTCCGCGAGGATCCGGGCGAACGCCGCCCGGCCGTCCTCCTCGGCGAGGCCCTCGCCGAGCGCCCGCAGGGTCCCGGCTCCGGCAGGTGCCTCCCCGGGGCCGGCCGCCGAGGGGCCCGCCGTCGAGGCGTCGGCCGGCCCGGCCGTCGGTCCGGTGCCGGTGTCGGCGCCGGTCCCCGGCTCCGCCCGGGCCTCCGCGACGGTCTGCCGGAGCTGCTCCAGCAGGGCCTCGACGTCGTTGATCCGCTTGACCGTGAAGTCGGTCACCTGGACCAGCAACCGGCCGTCGGGGTCGAGGAGTTCGAGGTCGCAGGTGAGGGTCTCGCCGGACGACCCGTCGGGTTGCCGGATCTCCACGCCGACCAGCACGGTACCGGTCAGCGGGTGCAGGACCCGCAGGCTGCGGTAGGTGAGCGGGAGGTAGTACGGGTCCTGCGCGTGCAGCCGGAAGACCCCGCCCGCCATGTCGAGCAGGGCCGGGTGCAGCGGGTAGCCGTCCAGGTCGGCCAGGAAGGCGTCGTCCAGCCGGAGGGTGGCGAGCATCCGCCGGCCGCCGGTCCGGATGGTCTTCAGCACCTGCCAGCGCGGCCCGAACCAGAACCGGAGCGGTCCGCCGCCCTCCTCGAAGCGCTCCACCCCCAGCCGGCCCCGGATCTCCTCCTCGGTGGACAGGACCTCGGTGACCTCGCAGCGGGCCAGCACCTCGTCCAGGTCGCGCACGGTGTCCGGGCCGCGGTCGTGGAACGTCGCCCAGCCGACGGCGTGCTCCCGCCACCGCGCGCCGTCGCCGGTGCGGCTCCGGACCGTGAAGTGCGGCCGGCCGTCCCGCTCCTCGATCGTGGTGTAGATCGTCCTGGTCCGCCCGTCGGGCACGATCACCGGCGTCATGAACAGCACGTCGTGGAGTTCGATCTCCCGGTCGGCGGCCTGTTCGGCCAGTGCGGCGCGGACCAGTTCGAGGTAGGCCGTGCCCGGGACCAGGCCGTGGCCCATCAGCCGGTGGTCGGCGACGATCCAGTGGTCCGCGGTGTTCAGGTCCGTGGCGTAGGTCCGGGTGGTCCCCTCGGACCCGACCCGGCGGAGCAGCGGGTGTCCGGTGTCCTGCCCGGCCGGGTCGACCGTGCCCGGCCGGGAGAGGAGCCCGGCCGCCATGCCGACGCCCTCCCAGGTGCCCCAGGCGACGGAGGTCACCGGCCTGCCCTGCTGCCGCCTGCTCAGGGCGAAGGCGTCGAGGAAGGCGTTGGCCGCGGCGTAGTCGCTCTGGCCCGGCCCGCCCAGGACGGCGGTGACGGAGGAGCAGAGCAGGAAGAAGTCCAGCGGGTCGTCCTCGCAGAGCCGGTCCAGCAGCAGGGTGCCGCGGGTCTTCGCCGCCAGCACCCGGTCCGCGTCCTCGCGCGTCTTCCGCGCGATCATCCCGCTGGACGGGGCTCCGGCCGCGTGCACGACGCCGTTCAACGCGCCGAACGCGGACCGCAGTTCGGCGATCCTGGCGGCGGTCTGCTCCGGGTCGGTCACGTCGGCCCGCAGCACGGCGACCCGGGCGCCGAGCTCCCGCAGCCGGGACAGCCGCCGGATCCGGACGCCGGTCGGGTCCTGCTCCCCGTGCGTCTCCAGCCACGCGGCCCAGTCCTCCTCGGCGGGGAAGTCCGACCGGCCGAGCAGCCCCAGCACGGGAGCCTCGACGCTGCGCGCGAGCTGCTCGGCGAGGGCCAGGCCCACTCCGCCGAGTCCGCCGGTGATCAGGTAGACGCCGCCGTCGCGCAGCGGGGCCACGGCCGGCCGGCGGGCGGTGTCGTCGGAGCCGTCGAGGCCCTCGGAGACGTTGGTGCCGTTGGTGTCGTCGGGGTCGTCGGAGCCGTCCGTCCCGAGCCGGAACGCATCGAAGTCGCGGACCCACCAGTGCCGTCCGCGCAGGGCCAGTTCGCGTTCCCCGGTGCCACGGACGAGCAGGTCGTGGACGGCGCGGACCGATCCGTCCGGCGGGGCGGCCGGGTCGGTGCCGGTGATGTCCAGCAGGCGGCACTCGACGTCCGGCAGCTCCTGCGGGACGACCGTGCAGGGGCCGGCCAGGGTGGCGTTCTCCGGTTGCAGCGGCTCGTCCCCGGTCACGCTGTGGACGCCGCGGCAGAGGACGTCGATGGTGATCGGCACCGACGGGCGGGCGTCCTCGATGCCCTGGGCCAGCGCGATCAGGCTGTCGAAGCCGACCCGTCGTGCCTCGTCGAGCCGTGCCTCGTCCAGCCGGGTTTCGTCGAGCCGGGCCCCGTCGAGCGCGTCGGCCGGGCCGCCGCCCAGGCTGAACAGGTGCACGATCCGGAGCGCTGCCGCACCCCGCAGGTCCGGTGAGCGGAGGAGCTCGGCGAAGTGGTCACGGTCGGCCGGGTCCAGCGACCAGGACCGTTCGCCGCGGGAGCGGAGCCCGTCCTCGGCGCCGACCCGGACGACGGAGGCGCCCCCGTCCTCCAACTGCCGGGCCAGGGTGCGGCCGAGGCCGAGGTCGTCGCCCAGCACCACCCAGAGCGGCTCCGGGCCGTCCCCGGGCCGCCGGCCGGTGCTCTGCGGTGCGAGGCGCCGCCAGCCGGGGGTGCGGAACCAGTCGCCGAGCGGCACGGCGGCGCCGTCCGCCGTGCCGTCCGCGGGGGTCGTGGTGGCGGTGGTGGCGGTGGTGGCGGCGGGGTCGGGGTCCACCCAGTACCGCTGCCGCTGGAAGGCGTAGCCGGGCAGGCGCAGTACCCGGCGGCCCTCGGACGGCCGGACGGCCGCCCAGTCGACCGGGACGCCGGCGCTCCACAGCGAGCCCAGGGCCTCCAGCAGCCGTACCCGGTCGTCCGTCCGTTCGTGCGGGTGGCGCAGCGAGCCGGTCACGGTCCGGTCGTCGCGCCAGGCGCGGTGCTCGCGCACGAAGTTGCCGAGGGTGTGGCCCGGGCCCACCTCGACCAGGACCCGGGACGGGTCGGCCAGCAGCAGTCCGGCGGCCTCGGCGAAGCGCACGGGCTGCCGCAGGTGACGGCCCCAGTACTCCGGGCTGGTGGCCTGCTCGTCGGTGATCCAGGTGCCGGTCACGTTGGAGCAGAAGGGGATACGAGGGGGGTTCAGCCGGACCTTGCGGACCTCCTCGACCAGCGGTCCGACGGCGCCGTCCATGGTGGCGGAGTGGAAGGCGTGCGAGGTGTGCAGCCGCCGGCAGGGGATGCCCGCGGCCCTGAGGCGGCGCTCCAGCCCGTCCACCGCGCCGGTCGGGCCGGAGACCACGCTCAGGGCGGTGGAGTTGACCGCGGCCAGGGCGAGGGCGGAACCGTCGCCGTCGTCGCCCAGCCAGGGCGTCAGCTCGTCCTCGGAGAGGAACACGGTGAGCATCGATCCGGCGGGCATCGCCTGGACCAGGCGGCCCCGTGCCGCCACCAGGTGGACGGCGTCCTCCACGGAGAAGACGCCCGCGAGGCAGGCCGCGACGTACTCGCCGACGCTGTGGCCGACCATGGCCTGCGGGTGGACGCCCCAGGCGGACCACTGGCGGGCGAGGGCGTACTCGACCAGGAACAGTGCCGGTTGGGCGAACTCGGTCCGGTTCAGCCGGGCTTCGGCCTCGGCCGCTCCTCCGGGCCGGGGGAAGAGCGAGTCGCGCAGGTCCGCGCCCAGCTCCGCGGCGAACAGCTCGGCGCAGCGGTCGAGTTCGGCGGTGAACACCGGCTCGTGCCGGTACAGGTCGCGGGCCATGTCGACGTACTGGGTGCCCTGGCCGGGGAACAGGAAGGCGACGGGAGCCCCGTCGGCCGTCCCGGCCGTCCCGGCGGCGGTGACGGCGCGCAGAGCGGCGACGGCCTCCGCCCGGTCCCGGCCCACCACGGCCCGGCGCCGACCGAACGCGCGCCGCCGGCGGGCCAGCGTGTGGGCGACGTCGTCCAGGAGTGTGCCGGGGTGCTCCTCCAGGTGGTCGGCGAGCCGGTGCGCGGCCTGCTCGACCGCCTCCGGGGTCCTCCCCGACAGCGGCAGCAGGACCGGACCGGCGGGGGCGCCTGACTCGCGGGAGGGCGTGCGGCGGTCCTCCGGGCCGGCCTCCGCGTCGGCGTCCGGGCTGGGCCGCTCGGCGGGGGCCTCCTCCAGGACCAGGTGCACGTTGGTGCCGCCGATGCCGAACGAGCTGACCCCCGCCCGGCGCGGCCGGGATCCGCGGGGCCACGGCCGCAGCCGGTCGTTGACGAAGAACGGGCCGGACTCCAGGTCGAGTTCGGGGTTGGGCTTGGTGAAGTGCAGCGACGGCGGAATGGCCTCCTGGCGGAGCGCCAGCACGGTCTTGATGAGCGCGGCGACCCCGGCGGCGGCGTCCAGGTGACCGATGTTGCCCTTCACCGACCCGACCGCGCAGTAGCCGGTGGCCGCGGTGTCCTCCCGGAAGGCGCGGGTCAGCGCGGCGATCTCGATCGGGTCGCCGAGCGGGGTGCCCGTGCCGTGGGCCTCCACGTAGTCGACGGTGTCGGCGCCCACCCCGGCCATCGCGAGCGCCTCGGTGATCACCGAGGCCTGTCCGTCGACCCCGGGCGCGGTGTAACCCGCCTTCAGTGAACCGTCGTTGTTGACCGCGGAGCCCAGGATGACGGCGTCCACGGTGTCGCCGTCGCGGCGGGCGTCGGCCAGCCGGCGCAGGACCACGACGCCGGTGCCGTTGCCGGGTACGGTGCCGCCCGCCGCGGCGTCGAAGGGGCGGCAGTGCCCGTCCGCCGAGAGGATGCCGCCGGGCTCGTACAGGTGGCCCTGGCGCAGCGGCGAGCCGACCGAGACGCCCCCGGCGAGTGCGAGGTCGCACTCGCCGCCCAGCAGGCTCTGGCAGGCCAGGTGGACCGCCGTGAGGGAGGTGGAGCAGGCGGTCTGCACGGTCAGTGCCGGGCCCGTCAGGCCGAGCTTGTACGCGACCCGGGTGGTGAGGAAGTCCTTGTCCCCGGCCAGCAGCGTCTGGTAGGGCCCCGCGGCCTCGAAGACCCGGCGGTTGGCCGTCACGTTGTACAGCAGGTAGCTGTTCATGCCGGCCCCGGCGAAGACCCCGATCCGCCCCTCGAAGTCCTCCGGGACGCAGCCGGCGGACTCCAGCGCCTCCCACGCGCACTCCAGGAACACCCGGTGCTGCGGGTCCATGATCTCGGCCTCGCGCGGGCTGTAGCCGAAGAAGGCGGCGTCGAAGCGGTCGGCGCCGTCCAGCGCGCCCTTGGCCCTGACGTAGCCGTCCTGGCTCAGCAGGGCGGGGCTCACCCCCTCGGCCAGGAGCTCCTCCTCCGAGAAGACGGTCACGGACTCCCGGCCCTGTTCCAGGTTCCTCCAGAACGTGTCGACGTCGGGGGCCCCGGGGAAGCGGCCGGCCATACCGACGATGGCTATCTGGTCGAGCTCTTCGGACATCTCCGACATCGGGTCACCTATCGCTCTCGGGAACGGGCGCGGCGTCCGGCCGCCTGTCGCCGCCGGGCGTCGGCCCGCCGGCGGTTCTCCGCGCGCTGGCGCGCATCGGGCCCGGGGGTCGCGGCCGGACCCTCCGGTCGGCTCAGGTACGCGGCCAGCGACGCGACCGTGGGGTGCTGGAACAGCTCGACCATCGAGACCCGGTGTCCGGCGTCCGAGGCGAGCAGCGACCGCAGCTCGGCCATCAGCAGCGAGTGCCCGCCGAGGTCGAAGAAGTTGTCGTGGGCGCCGACCCGCTCGACCCCCAGGACCGCGCACCACAGTCCGGCCAGGGTGTGCTCCAGGCCGGCCGCGGGCGCCGTGAAGCGGGCCCCCGGCTCCGGCCTGCCGCCGCTCGGCTCGGGCAGGGCTGCGCGGTCCACCTTGCCGTTGGGCGTGAGCGGGAGGGCGTCCAGCACCTCGAAGACGGCGGGCACCATGTACGCGGGCAGGTGGCGCCGCAGGTGGCCGGCCAGCTCCGCGGGGCCGGGCGCCCCGGGGCCCCGCGCGGTGAGGTGGGCCACGAGCCGGAGGCCACCGCCCCGGTGCGGGCGGGCGGTCACCACCGCCTCGCGCACGGCGGGGTGCGCGGTCAGCACGGCCTCGATCTCGCCCGGCTCGATCCGGAAGCCGCGCAGCTTGACCTGGTGGTCCAGCCGGCCCAGGAACTCCAGCGCGCCGTCCTCGCGGAAGCGGGCGAGGTCCCCGGTCCGGTACAGCCGGGCTCCCGGGTCCGCGTCGAACGGGTCCCGGACGAACCGTTCGGCGGTCAGTCCGGGCCGGTTCAGGTAGCCGCGGGCCAGACCCCGCCCGCCGAGGTGGAGCTCCCCGGGCACCCCGACCGGCACCGGCCGCAGCGACCCGTCCAGCACGTACACCCGGGTGTTGGCGATCGGCCTGCCGATCGGCACCGGCCGGCGGCCGTCCTCGGGCGTGCAGGTCCAGTGGGTCACGTCGACGGCCGCCTCGGTCGGGCCGTACAGGTTGTACAGCCGGGCCCGGGAGCGGGCCAGGAAGCGGTCCTGGAGGTCGCGCGGCAGCGCCTCGCCGCTGCAGACCACCCGGCGCAGGGTGGTGCACTCCTCCACCGGCTCCTGGAGGAAGACCTGGAGCATCGACGGCACGAAGTGCACCGTCGTCACCCGCTCCGCCCGGATCGTGCGGGCCAGGTAGCCGCCGTCGCGGTGGCCCTCCGGGCGGGCGACCACGAGCGTGGCGCCCGTCGTCAGGGGCCAGAAGAACTCCCACACCGACACGTCGAAGGAGAACGGGGTCTTCTGCAGCACCCGGTCGGTGGCGTCCAGCCCGTAGGCGTCCTGCATCCACAGCAGCCGGTTGCGGATCCCGGCGTGCACGTTCATGACGCCCTTGGGGGTGCCGGTGGAGCCGGAGGTGTAGATCACGTAGGCCAGGTCCTCGCCGTCCACCGCGACCTGCGGGTCGTCGTCCGGCTCGCCGCCCGGTGCGGCCTCGAACTCCTCCACGCACAGCACTTCGGCCTCGGCGGCGGGCAGTCGCCCGAGCTCCTCGCGCCGGGTGAGCAGCACCGGGACCCGGGCGTCCCGGACCATGTGCTCCAGCCGGGCGGGCGGGAGGCCGGGGTCCAGCGGCAGGTAGGCGCCGCCCGCCTTGAGCACCGCCAGCAGCGCCACCACCAGCTCCGGCGACCGTTCCAGTCCGACGCCCACCACGACGTCCCGGCCGACCCCGAGCCGCAGCAGCCGGTGGGCGAGGCGGTTGGCCCGCCGGTTCAGTTCCCCGTAGGTCAGCCCGCGGCCCTCGAAGCGCACCGCCTCCGCCCCGGGGTGCCGTCGCGCCTGCTCCTCGAAGTCCTCGTGGATCCAGCCCCTCCCGGCGGGCCACTCCCGCGCGGTGGCGTTGAACTCCTCCAGGACCCTGCGGCGTTCGTCCCCCTCCAGCAGCTCCAGCCGGTCGACCGGGCGGTCCGGGTCCGCCACCACCTGTTCCGCCAGACGGCGGAAGTGGGCGGCGATCCGGGCCACGGTGGCCTCGTCGAAGAGGTCCCGGTCGTACTCGAACCAGCCGCTGAGCCCGCCGTCGCGGTCGAACGCCTGGAGTTCGAGGTCGAAGCGCGCGCCCTCGCTGCGGACCGGTAGGCGGTCCAGCTCCGCGCCGTTCAGGGTGAGCTGCGGCACCGCCTCCCGGCCGTAGGCGAAGCTCACCTGGTAGACCGGCGGCCGGCCGAGGTCGCGCGCGGTGTTCAGCTCCCCGACCACCAGCTCGAACGGCACCTCCTGGTGCTCGTAGGCGCCGAGGCAGGCCGTCCGGACCCGGTCGAGCACCTCGCCGAAGGACGGTTCCCCGCCCAGGTCGGTCCTGATCGCCAGGGTGTTGACGAAGTAGCCGATCAGCGGCTCCAGTTCGGGCCGGTCCCGGACGGCCATGGGCACGCCCACCACCACGTCCTGCTGCCGGCCGTACCGGGACAGCAGGACGGTGAAGACGGCCAGCAGCGCCATGTAGGTGGTCGCGCCGCTGCGGTGGGCGAGCCCGCCCAGCTCCCGCATCAGCGGTTCGGGGAGCTCGAAGGGCAGCGTGCCGCCGTTGAAGCCCTGGACCGCGGGGCGGGGCCGGTCCGTCGGCAGCTCCAGGACCGCCGGGGCCCCCGCCAGGCGCTCCCGCCAGTAGGCCAGCTGCTCCGCCCACCGTCCCTGGTCCCGCTGTTCCCGCTGCCAGACGGCGAAGTCCCCGTACTGGACCGGGAGGTCCGGCAGGGGCGAGGGCCGGCCCGCGGCGAACGCCTCGTACAGGGCGGCGAGTTCGGACAGCAGCACCCACACCGACCAGCGGTCCGAGACCAGGTGGTGCAGGGCCAGTACCAGCACCGACTCGTCGTCGGCGGTCCGCAGCAGCGTCATCCGCACCAGCGGCCCGGTCTCCAGGTCGAACGGCTCGCCGATCGCCGCGGCGGCGATCCGCTCGTCCAGCGCCGTCCCGGTGAGCCGGTCCTGCCGCAGGTCGATCTCGGGCAGCTCCACCGTGAGCCGGGGCCGGACCAGTTGGGCCGGCCGGCCGTCGAGCAGCCGGAAGGCCGTGCGCAGCGCCTCGTGGCGCCGGACCACCTCGTTCAGCGCGTCCCGCAGGACCTCGGCGTCCACCGCCCCGCGGACGCGGACCGCGCCCGGCACGACGTACGCCGGGTTGCCCGGCCGGACCTGTTCCAGGAACCACATGCCCTGCTGGAACACCGAGAGCGGGAAGGCGTCCTCGGTCGTTCCGTCCTCCGCGAGCCGGCGGTCCGCGAGCAGTTCCGCGAGCCGCGCCCGCTGCGCCGGGGAGAGTTCGGCCAGCCGCCGTTCGAGGTCAGTCATCGGCCCGCTCCGCCCGCTCCGGGGCGCCCGCCCCGTCCCCGGACGCCCGGGCTCCGGGCGCCCCGTCCCCGGACACCTCGTCCCCGGACACCTGGTCCAGGAGGGCCAGCAGCTCCGCCGTCCGGTCCCCGGCCCGCGCCACCCGCCGGATCGTCGGCACCTCGCCGCCGCCCGCCGTCCCCTGCCCCGCCGGGCGGCCCGCCAGCTCGCCGGCCACCTGCTCGGCCAGGCCGCGGACGGTCGCGCCCTTGAGGAAGTCGGCCACGGTCACCTTGATCCCGAGTCGGCTCTGGACCTCGTTCCTGAGCTCCACCGCCATCAGCGAGTCCAGCCCGAGACCGGACAGCGGCGCGTCGGGATCGACGGTGGCCGCCCTCGAACCCAGGGCCGTCCGCACGCTCGACGACAGCCGCTCGACCAGCGTGCCGACGCGTTCCCCGGCGGGCACCCGCAGCAGTTCCTCGGCCGTGGGGAGCCCGCTCGCCGCGGACCGGCCCGGCGCGCCGGGGACCCGGCGCGGCGCGGGCTGCCGGGCCGGCCGTTCCTCGACGTGCCGTTCGTCGTCGCGCCGTTCCTCGCCGGTCCGTGTCTCGGCGCCCCGGCCGGGGCCCGGCCGCCGACCGCCGGGGCGGTCCCCACCGCGGTCGCGGGCTCCGCC
>NZ_JBEXNT010000151.1:0-22300 GCF_040611255.1 Kitasatospora sp. NPDC002965
GCCGTCGCGCCGGCAGGACCCCGGGGCCCCGCGCTGCCGCCCGGCCCGGCGGGATCCGGAGGAGCGGGCCTACGGCCGGTCGGCGTCCCCGGCGTCCGCGGCGCTCCCGGTCCCGCCCTGCGGCCGGTCGTTCCACTGCGGGTCGTTCTTCCACTCCCGGTTGCGGAGCTCGGCGGTCTCCAGCGCGTGCGCCGCCTCCTCGCGGGTGGCGTACGGGCCGAGGCGGTCCTTGGCCGGGCACTCCGGCCCCTCCTCGACCTTGCCGTGCTTGATGCAGTAGAACCACTCACCGGGCTTGCCGGTCGGCTTGTTGCGGTGGAATCCCAGAGGCATGGCGGTCACTTCCGTTCGGCGGCTGCGTCGTAGCGATCATTCCCCGGCCGGACTCCGGCCGCACACCCGGCGACAGGCGCTGCCATAGACTCGCGGCCATGGCTCTCGTACCCGGCATCCAGTCCCCCACCCGCAAGGTCCCGGCGAACATCGCGCGCCCCGAGTACGTCGGGAAGCCCGCTCCGACGCCGTACACCGGGCCCGAGGTGCAGACCGCCGAGACGATCGAGAAGATGCGGATCGCCGGCCGGATCGCCGCACAGGCGATGGCCGAGGCGGCCAAGCTGATCGCGCCCGGCGTCACCACGGACGCGCTCGACGCCGTCGCCCACACCTACATGTGCGACCACGGGGCCTACCCGTCCGACCTCGGCTACCGGGGCTTCCCCAAGTCGGTCTGCACCTCGATCAACGAGGTCATCTGCCACGGCATCCCGGACTCGACCGTCCTCCAGGACGGCGACATCGTCAACATCGACGCCACCGCCTACATCCACGGGGTGCACGGCGACCTCAACGCCACCTACCTCTGCGGCGACGTCGACGAGGAGTCCCGGCTGCTGGTCGACCGGACCCGGGAGTCGCTCGACCGGGCGATCAAGGCGGTCAAGCCCGGCCGCCGGATCAACGTGATCGGCCGCGTCATCGAGTCCTACGCCAAGCGCTTCGACTACGGCGTGGTGCGGGACTTCACCGGCCACGGCATCAACACGTCGTTCCACTCCGGCCTGATCATCCCGCACTACGACAGCGAGCGGGCCACCGAAGTGATCAAGCCCGGGATGACCTTCACCATCGAGCCGATGCTCACGCTGGGCACCTACGACTACGAGATCTGGCCGGACGGCTGGACCGTCGTCACCAAGGACCGCAAGCGGACCGCCCAGTTCGAGCACACGCTGGTCGTCACGGCGGACGGCGCCGAGGTCCTCACCCTGCCGTAGCGGGGAGACCGTTCCCGCCGGGGCCGCGCCGAAAGGGGCGCGGCCCCGGCGGGGCAGAACGCGGGCGGGGCGGGGGCGGGCTCGGCGGGCCGGCTACCCGATCAGCCACTGCTCCTCGGCGACCGCGCCCACCTCGGTGCAGGCGTCGGTCAGCACGTCCAGCACGCGCAGCGAGTCCGGCAGCGGCTGCTCGGGCCCGCGCAGCCACCGCACCTCCGAGCCGTCCGGCAGCGCGGCCGGCGGGAGCAGGGTGTACGAGCCGCGGCAGTGCCAGCGCAGGCCGGGGTGTTCGGACATGGTGTCCGGGGTGGAGTCCAGGGCGCTCGGCCACCACTCGTCCTCGTCCACCGGGGTACCCCGGGTGGCGGTGAAGAACAGGTAGCGGTCCTCGCCGACGGCGGCGACCGGGCCGTCCACGCCGAGCGCGGTGAGCCGCTCCAGGGCGAGCCGCCCGGCCTCGGCCGGCACGTCCAGGACGTCGTGCGCGCGGCCGGTGGCGGTGATGAAGTTGGCCTGCGGGTCTCGGGAGAGCCAGCGGGCGAGTTGTTCCGGGTCGGTGGTGGCCTGGGTCTGCCAGGCGAACGAGACCGGGTGCCGGGCGGGCGCCGGACAGGCGACCCGGTCACAGGAACATCGGTACCCGGCCGGATGCGCGGCGGGCGCCAACGGGAAGCCGGCGCGAACGGCGCCGAGCAGCTGGTCCAGTCTGGCGGCGGGACTGTCCGTGTCCGCCGCCCGGGCCCGCTCACGGTCACGCTTCTGCCACCAGGTCGTCCACCTGCTGCCGGATTCCATCGGGCCCCTTCCGTGCGTCGCCGTGCCTGGTGTGACACAGCGTTCGACGTACCACTCCGACGCAACGCACGGCGCCCCCCGCTGCTTCCCCGGGTGGTGCTCGGCCCTGCAGTCCCGCGCCCTGCCGGCCGGTGCCGGGGTTGCCGGACGGCCGACGCCGGGGTCACGGTACGGAGTCACGGCAGCACGACGGCTGCGGCTCGGCGGCCCGGCGGGCACGGTCAAGTGCGCCTCGCCCGGCCCGTACGGGCCCGCTGACCCGGGTGGACCCCGAGGGCGTAACAGGAAGGATAAGGGTGCGCGGACCCTCCGGTTGACCGGGGGCGGTGCCTCTCCGGTCACACTCCCGGCACCCGACCGTCACAGCACCTCCGCCCGGCACCCGTACGCGGTCCGCCACCTGCGGCGGGATGAGACCCTGGTGGGGTGAAGAGCGCGGACACCGAATTCGTCGGCGGCCCCCTGGACGGCCGGATCCTCCCCATCCCGTTGGGGCCGATGTACGGCGTGCCCAAGAAGTACACCGTGCCGGTCCCCTCGCACGGGGACACTCCGGCGCGCACACTGGTGTACGTCCGGGCCAAGCAGCAGCGGGGCACCCGCTGGTACTGGCGCTACGAGTACGACGAGGCGGCCACCGCCCGCGCTACCGGGTGACGGCCGCCCTCCTGGTGGGAGGACGGCGATGGCGAGGACCGTACGGCACCCCCGAACCCGCGCCCAGTCGGTGGCGCACCACAACCGGCAGGTGGCCGGGGTCACCGCCGGACTGCTGGTACTGATCAGCGCCTACAGCGCGGTGCTCGGATCCAACGGTTGGCTCTGGTTCGGCTGGACGGTGCTGCTGCTCGCCTGCGTGGCGCTGTTCGCCGTTCGGGCCTGAGCCCTCCGGTCCCTCCCGCGCCCCGCACCCCCGTCACCCGTCCCGCCGTTCCGGCGTTCCGGGCCGCGAGCAGCGGCACCGCCCACAGTCACCCGGCCGACCGTCGGCGCCGGGCCGCCTTCACCCGGCGCCGGCGGCACCGGCGGCACCGACGGTCAGTCGTCCTCGGCCAGGATCAGGTACAGCTTCTTCCGGGCCTCGGTGAGCACGGCCAGGCCCTTGACCCGCTGCGCCTCCGTCCCGGTCGCCATGACCTGCCGGACGGCGTGCTCCACCGCGCCGAGCGCCTGGCCGACCTCCTGGACCGCGGCCCAGTCGACGTCCTGACCGGCCTCCGCCCACGGCTCGTCCGGCCCGGCGTCGGCCTCGGCCCGGCCCGCCTCGGTGAGCGAGACCAGCCGCTTGCCGCCGAGCTCCTCCGCCGTGATCAGGCCCTCCTCCTCCAGCAGCTGGAGGGTCGGGTAGACCGAACCCGGGCTGGGCCGCCAGGCCCCGCCGGACCGCTCGGCGATCTCGGCGATCATCTCGTAGCCGTGCATCGGCCGCTCCTTGAGCAGCGCCAGCAGCGAGGCACGCACGTCCCCGCGCCGAGCCCGGCCGCGACGGCCGCGCGGGCCGAACCCGCCGGGCCCTCCGGGCCCGCCGAAGCCGCGGCCCCACGGCGGCCCGGGCGGCCGTCCGGGCCCGCCGACGAACGGCGGCGGCCCGAACGGGCCGAACGCCCCGCGGCCCTCGAAACACTCTCCGGGACCCCCGGCGAAGTCCGGCCCCCGACGGCGTCCGCCGTACGGGCCCTCTTCGCGGAATCGTCCTGGACGCATAGCACCCACCTCCCGTACCGGCCGCGGGAACGCGGCCGCACAGACGATCGTTCAAGACAGTCGAGTTACTGTCTCGATACTTCGACGATATATCGCTGACTGTCGTCCGTCAACGCTACCGACACGGTCACCGATGTCCTGCGACAGGCGACCCGGGCCGATCGCCGTCGAAGTAGGACCGCCCCAGGTCAGGTCCCGGGGCCGCGGCTCACCAGGGGCCGAACCGAAGTGGGCCCAAAAGGAGCACGGGGAGGAGCGAGAGCTCGCGACGCGCTAATTTGGGGCACCCCAGAGCAGAGGAGAGCCCCGTGGGCAAGGTGGTCATGTACAGCTCGGTGTCGGTGGACGGCTTCGTCGCCGACGAGAACGACCAGCCCGGACAGCTGTTCGACTGGCTGTCCAACGGTGACGTCCCGTTGGACGAGAGCGGCGCGCTGAAGGTCTCGCGGGCGTCCTACGACCACACCCGGCCGTACTGGGACCAGATCGGAGTCACGATCGTCGGCCGCCGCGTCTTCGACATGACGGACGGCTGGGACGGGACGCCTCCGGGCGGGATCGACCACATGGTCGTCGTGACGCACCGGCCGGCGCCCGAGGGCTGGGGCCCCGGGGCGCCGTTCCACTTCGTCGACGGCGTCGAGGCCGCCGTGGCCAAGGCACAGGAACTCGCGGGAGACCGCACGGTCGAGGTCGCCGCCGGCGACGTCGGCGGCCAGGTGCTTGCCGCGGGCCTGGTCGACGAGGTGCGCATGGACGTCGTACCCGTCGTGTTCGGGTCCGGCAGGCGCTTCTTCGGGTCGGTCCACGCGCAGCACCTCCTGGAGGGCCCGGACGTGGTGGTCCAGGGCAACCGGGTGCTCCACCTGCGCTACCGGGTGCGCCGTCGACCGAGCTGAGCCGGTGCGCGAACCGGTCCGTTGCGAACGGTGACACAGGATCGGCCTCCGGCTGCGTTCGCGCATCGCTGCGACCCGCCCCCGGCGGCCGGTCCGACACCCCGCCCGGCACTCCGCCCGACATCTCGGTCCGACATGCCCCCGGCGAGGCCGCGACCTGCGGCGGTGCCACTACGGTGACGGGCATGGCCGGAGAACGAGACCTCGCGACACTGCTGCGCGGAATGCGCCCACAGCTCAACCCGGGGCGGTACGTGTACTGCACGCTGCCCGCCAGGGTGCCCGCCGGCATGCGGCCGGTGGTCACGGTCGCCGAACCCGAGGGGGTGACGGTGGTCGTGGCCCAGGAGGAGGCCGACGCGCTCGGCCTGCGCTACGAGTACGTGGCCGCCTGGATCACCCTGCAGATCCACTCCGCGCTGGAGGCCGTCGGCCTCACCGCCGCGGTGGCCGGGCGGCTCGCCGAGGAGGGGATCAGCTGCAACGTGGTGGCCGGCTTCCACCACGACCACCTCTTCGTCGCCGCCGACGACGCGGACCGCGCCGTCCGGGCCCTGGAGGAGTTCGCCGACCGGCCCGCCTGACCGGGTGCACCGGGTGGCCGCTCCCCGGGCGGGCTCCGAGACTGGAAGGACCGGGCGACCCGCCCGACCGGTCAGCCCCGCCCCTCTTGGACCCGCCCCGGAAGGAAGTGCGCCACCATGGCCACCTGTGTCACGTGCGGCAACGACTACTGGCTCGCCTTCAAGATCAAGACCGTCACCGGCGACGTCTACACCTTCGACAGCTTCGAGTGCGCGATGGAGAAGCTGGCCCCGCGCTGCGAGCAGTGCCAGGTCCGGATCGTCGGCCACGGCGTCGAGGTGGCCGGCATGTTCTTCTGCTGCGCCAACTGTGCCCGCGTCAACGGCGGCCTCGGCGAACAGATCCGCGACGCGGTCGGCACCCGCCCGTCCTCGTAGACCCGCCCCGCCCCGCCCGGGCCGGCCGGCACGTGAGCGCTCCGGCGGGGTGTCGAGGTAGCGGAAAAGGCCCCCCGACCTGCCGTTTCGCAGGTCGGGGGGCCTTTCCCCAAGTCGGCGGCGGAAGAGTCGGCCTGTACGCCGGGTTCTGTCTCCCGGGCCGCTTGCGCGAGCCGGGGAGGCGGCCATCCATCTAGGGCTGCCGTTGCCGACAGCCTCGTGCGGTCTACCCGCGGACTCGGGCGAGCAGCCCTCGGTCATCCGCGCACGGCACCCGGAGGCGCCGATCTTGACCTTGCTCCAGGTGGGGTTTACCGAGCCGGCCGAGTCACCCCGGTCGCTGGTGGTCTCTTACACCACCGTTTCACCCTTACCCGTCGCCAAAGCGGCGGGCGGTCTGTTTTCTGTGGCACTGTCCCGCGGGTCACCCCGGGTGGGCGTTACCCACCACCCTGCTCTGTGGAGCCCGGACGTTCCTCGGCGGGTCCTGGGACCCGTCGCGGCCGCCCGGCCGGCTCTTCCGCCGTAGTGGTCATCGTAGCCGCTCGGGCGGCGCCTCCCGCACCGCGGCCCGGGCGACGGGCGGCTCGCCGCCGAGCCGGGCGGCCACCCCGGCCGCGGTCGCGGTGGCCCAGGCGGTGGTGGTGACCAGCCCGATCACCAGGATGGCGACGCCGAGACCGGTCACGATCCACCAGCCCACGTGGCTGGCCGGGGCGAAGCCCGTGACGACCGGGCCGATCACCGCCGAGGTGACCGCCGTACCGATCACCGCGACACCGAGCGACTGGCCGACCTGCCGACTGGTCGAGGCGACGGCCGCCGCCACACCGGCCTGGGCGCGGGGCATGCCGGAGACCGCGGCGTTGGTGATCGGCGCGTTCACCATGCCGAAGCCGAAGCCGAACAGCGCGTACGCGACCAGCAGGAGGGCGGGCGGGGAGTCGGCGGCCAGCCGGGTGAGCAGCAGGCCGCTGCCGGTGAGGCCGATCCCGGCCAGCACCAGCGGGCCGCGCGGGCCCCGGCTGCCGACGATCCGGCCCGAGAGCGGCGCGCACACCAGCATCATCCCGGCCATCGGCAGCGTCCACAGGCCCGCCTCGACCGGACTGTAGCCGCGGACGTCCTGGAGGTAGAGGGTGTTGAGGAAGAGGAAGCCGCCGAGCGCGGCGAAGGCGCAGACCGCCGTCAGGGTGGCGCCGGTGAACGGCGCGCTGCGGAAGAACCGCGGGTCGACCAGCGGCTCGGCGACCCGGCGCTCCCACAGCGGGAAGGCCACCAGCGCGACCAGCGCCGTCGTGGCCAGGCCGAGGATCAGCGGGGACGTCCACCCGTGCTCCGGGCCCTCGATGATCGCGGCGGTGCCGCAGCCGAGCAGCGCCACCATGAGCAGTTGTCCGACCGGGTCCAGCCGTCGGGCGCGGGGGGCGCGCGACTCGGGGACGTAGCGCGCGGTCAGCAGGAAGGCGACCAGGCCGACCGGGACGTTGATCAGGAAGATCGCCGGCCAGCCGGCGGCGTGCACGAGGAAGCCGCCGAGCAGCGGTCCGAGCGCCATGGAGATGCCGACCACGCCGCCCCAGACACCGATCGCCCGGGCCCGTTCGCGCGGCTCGGTGAAGGTGTTGGTGATGATCGACATCGCCACGGGGTTCAGCATCGAGCCGCCGACCGCCTGCACCGCACGGAACAGGACCAGCCACTCCAGGCTCGGCGCCAGGCTGCAGAGCAGCGAGCCGAGCACGAAGAGCAGCAGACCCGTCTGGAACACCCGGCGGCGGCCGAACCGGTCGGCCACCGACCCGAACAGCATCAGCAGCGAGGCCAGCACCAGGGTGTAGGCGTCGATGATCCACTGCAGGCCGGAGGCGGGGGCGTCCAGGTCCTTCTGGATCTCCGGGAGGGCGATGTTCACGACGGTGTTGTCGAGCCCGACGATGAACAGGCTCAGGCAGCAGATCGCCAGGATCAGCAGGCGGCGGCGCCGGCCGGGATCGGCGGACGGGCCCGGGTGCGGGGCGGCGGGCGGTGGACTGGGGGAGGTCGCTTCGGCCACGGGTCGATCCTCCCACCGGCCGGGCCGTCAGACGGCGGTGAAGCGGACCGTACGGGTGGCGGGGTCGGCGACGACCAGCCGGACCCGCACCAGCTCGCCGAGCGGCAGACCCCCGCCGCCTGACGCGCCGTCGGGGCTCTCGCAACGGGCCCGGACGGCGGGATCCCGCAGCTGGACGGTGCCGCGACCGGGCCGCTTGCCGTCGACGTCGACCACGACCGCGGCGAAGTCCTCGCCCTCCCGGCCGGCCAGCAGCTCCGCCTCCACCAGGTCGATGCAGGCCCGCTCGACCTCACCCGAACGGCGGTCCCCCGCCGCCATCAGCGCCGGGATTCCGGGCAGCGACTCGCGCGCCCAGGCCGGCACCTCCTCCCCCGCCGCCACCGCCGCGCACACCTCCTGGGCGAACCGGTCCCCCAGCCGGCGCAGCGGCGCGGTGCAGTGCGCGTACGGCGCGGCGAGCGCGGCGTGCACCGGGTCGGCGGGCGCGGGCACGCCGCCGCTCACGTCGAAGGCGGCGTAGCCGGCCCCGCGCAGCAGGCCGGTGCACTCGTCGAGGAACGCGGCGTGCAGCGGGCGCTGCGGATCGAGGGAGCGGATCAGCTCCGGGTACGGCAGGCCGTCCGGCCAGTCCACGTCCAGCGCGCGGGCGGTGCGGCGCAGCCGCTCGTACGCGGCGGGCGGGGCGGCGGGCAGGGTGCGCAGCAGGCCGACGCCCGCGTCGAGCATCAGCTCGGCCGCGGCCATGCCGGTGAGCAGCGAGATCTGGGCGTTCCAGCCGTCGGCGGGGGTGGGCGCGCGGTAGCCGAGCGCATAGCCGCGCGGGGTCTCCTCGATCTCCTGCTCGGGGACGGGGAGGCTGATCCCGCCGCGCTCGCGCTCCCGCTCCTCGCGGAGCCGGCCGACGGTGGCGAGCAGGCCGAGCTGCTCGTCGGCTCCGCCGGCGTCCACGGCGCGCTGGACGGTCGCGTAGTCGAGCCGGCGCCGGGAGCGGACCACCGCGCGCCGGAGGTCGGCGAGGACGACGGCGCCGTCCGCGTCCAGGTCGAGCTGCCAGAGCAGGGCCGGGCGGAGCTCTCCGGGCAGCAGGCTGGCCGCGTCCTCGGAGAGCCGGGTCGGATGCAGCGGGACGCGCCGGTCGGGGAAGTAGAGGGTCTCGACCCGGCGGCGGGCCTCCTCGTCGATCGCCCCGCCGGGGCGGACGAAGGCGGCGACGTCGGCGATGGCGTAGTGCACCCGGTAGCCGCCGCCGGGGCGGTGGGCGAGGTGCATCGCCTGGTCGAGGTCGCGGGAGCCGGGCGGGTCGACGGTGAACAGCGGCAGGTCCGTGGCGTCGTACTCGGGCAGGCGCGGGCATTCGGCGGCCTGTTCGGCCTCCGCCAGGACGGCCTCGGGCCACTCGGTGCGGATCTCCGGCCGGGCCCGCAACTCGGCCAGTTCGGCGTTGATCCGGGCGGAGTCGGCGGCCTTGACACGCAGTTTTCGGCGGGGCATGGAGGCAGCGTAGGGCCGGCCGGGTGGTTCCGGCCGGACGTCG
The DNA here is from genome assembly GCF_040611255.1 of Kitasatospora sp. NPDC002965. Classification (NCBI taxonomy): domain Bacteria; kingdom Bacillati; phylum Actinomycetota; class Actinomycetes; order Kitasatosporales; family Streptomycetaceae; genus Kitasatospora; species Kitasatospora sp. NPDC002965. The sequence goes on from NZ_JBEXNT010000151.1 coordinate 9,231, forward strand.
CCCGCGGGCGGCGTGCCGACGTCCGGCCGGTCCTGCGACGGCCGCGCGGCCGGGGCTCAGCGGCCCAGCAGCGACCTGAAGTCCTTGGCAGCAGCGGCCACGTCGTCGTCGTGGCGCGGCCGGTGGGGCGCGGGGGTGGCGGCGTAAGGGGTCGTAGCGTGGGGGGAGCTGGTGATCGCGACGGAGGAGGGGGATCGGGCGATGCGTGGGTCGAAGGTCGTGGGGTCGGCGGTGGCCGGGGTACTGGCGGGGACCGGGGCGCTGCACGCGCTGTGGACGGTGACGCCGTGGCCGCTGCGGACGCCGGAGGAGTTCGCGGACACCGTGGTCGGCACCGGCGACGGGGTGCCCCCGGCCGCGGCGTGCGCGGCGGTGGCGGGGCTGCTGAGTTCGGCCGCGTACCTGGTGGCCGCGGAGGCCGGGGTGGTGCCGGCGGTCGGGCCCGCGCGGCTGCGCCGGGCGGGGGTGCGGGCGGTGTCTGCGGTGATGCTGGCGCGCGGTGCGGGCGGGCTGCTGCTCTTCGGTGGTGGGCTGCTCGGGCGCTCGGAGCGGTTCCGGCGCCTGGACACCCGGTACTACTCGCCGCTCTGCCTGGCGCTCGGCGCCGGGGCCGCGGCGGTCGCGGCGACGGGTTACCGGGAGCGGGGGCCGGTTGCGTAGGGTGGCCGGGTCCGCCGCCACGAAGTGTTGAGGAGTACGCCGTGCTGGTCCTGTTGCCGCCCTCGGAGGGGAAGGCCGCGTCCGGGGACGGTGTGCCGTTGGCGCTCGACGGGCTGTCGCTGCCCGGGCTGACGGCGGCCCGGGCCCGGGTGCTGGAGACCCTGGTCGACCTCTGCCGGGGCGACGGCGACGCGGCCGCCGAGGTGCTCGGCCTGAGTCCCGGCCTGCGCGGCGAGGTGGCGAGGAACGCCGGCCTGCCGACGACGGGCGCGCTCCCGGCCGGGGAGGTGTACACCGGGGTGCTCTTCGACAACCTCGGACTGGCGACGCTCGACGAGGCCGCGTACGACCGGGCGGCGCGGACGCTGCTGGTCTTCTCCGGGCTCTGGGGCGCTGTGCGGATCGACGACCGGATCCCGCCCTACCGCTGCTCGATGGGTGTGAAACTCCCCGGCCTGGGGGCGCTCGGAGCGTACTGGCGGGGTGCGATGGCGCCCGTGCTGCCGGAGGTGGCCGACGGGCTGGTGCTGGACCTGCGCTCCGCCGCGTACGCGGCCGCCTGGAAGCCCGCCGGCGAGGTGGTGTCCCGGACGGCGACCGTCCGGGTGCTCCAGGAACGGGACGGCCGGCGCACCGTGGTCAGCCACTTCAACAAGGCGACCAAGGGCCGGCTGGTCCGCGACCTGCTGGTCACGGACGCCGCGCCCAAGGCGCCCGGTGAGCTGGTGGACGCGCTGCTGGGGCTCGGCTACCGGGTGGAGGTCGCCGCCGAGGGCACCGCGCGCAAGCCGTGGCAGCTGGACGTGGTGGTCACCGAGGTGCACTGAGGTCCACTGAGGTCCACCGAAGTGCATGGAAGTCCACCGAGGTCCGCCGGCACGCGGACCGCACGTCGAAGGGCCGGTCGTTCCCGACCGGCCCTTCCGCGGTCCCCGGCGGTCCCCGGCGCGGGTGCGCGCGGTTCCGCGAGCCCGCACGGTCAGCGCAGGTGCCCGGTGTCGTTGAGCAGCCGCACCGAGGCGTTGCCGTCCGCGTAGTACTGGACGGCACAGAGCGAGGCGGCGGACAGCTCCATCCGGTAGAGCGCGTCCGGCGGTGCGCCGAGCGCCAGCCGGACCAGCGTCTTGATGGGGCTGACGTGCGAGACGACCAGCACGGTCTTCCCCGGGTAGCGGGCGAGGACCTTGTCCCGGGCCACCCCGACGCGGTGGGTGAGGGTGGTGAAGCTCTCGCCGCCGCCGGTCGGCCTGGCCTTGGCGGAGCCCAGCCAGGCGGTGAGGTCCTCCGGGTGGCGCTCCTGCACCTCGCCGAAGGTCAGTCCCTCCCAGGCCCCGAAGTCGACCTCGCGCAGCCCCTCCTCGTACCGGACGTCGAGGCCGAGCCGGGCGGCGACGGTCTCGGCGGTCTGGCGGGTGCGGAGCATCGGCGACGCGACCACGGCCTGGACCGAGCCGCGCGCGGCCAGCGCCTCGGCGGCCCGCTCGGCCTGCCAACGGCCCTTCTCGGAGAGCTCCGGGTCGGTGCCGCCACTGCCGGAGAACCGCTTCTCCGGCGTGAGGTGGGTCTCGCCGTGCCGGAGCAGGACGAAGGTGGTCGGGGTGCCGAGGTCGGCGTCGCCGGCCCAGCCGGCCTTGGGCGCGGCGGTCTCCAGCGGCGGTTCCTCGACGACGGCGGCGGCGGCCTTGGGGGCCTTGGGCTCCCACTGGCGGCCGGCCTTGCCCGCGTCCATCGCCTCGTTGGCGAGCCGGTCGGCGTCCTTGTTCCGCTCGCGCGGGATCCACGTGTACTTGACCTGCCCGCGCGGCAGGACGGTCCGGGCCTCGGCGGCGAGCGGCTGCATGTCCGGGTGCTTGATCTTCCAGCGCCCGGACATCTGCTCGACGACCAGCTTGGAGTCCATCCGGACGTCCACCGAGGCGTCCGGGTCGAGGTCCCGGGCCGCCTTCAGTCCGGCGATCAGGCCCTTGTACTCGGCGACGTTGTTGGTGGCGTGGCCGATGAACTCGGCCGCCTCGGCGATGATCCGGCCGGTGTCGCCGTCGCGGACCACCGCGCCGTAGCCGGCCGGCCCCGGGTTGCCCCGGGACCCGCCGTCCGCCTCGACGACGAATCTGCGCCCCGCCACCGGCTCAGGCGCCCGAGTCGGCGGTCCGGACCAGGATCCGCCCGCAGTTCTCGCAACGGACCACCTTGTCGACCGGCTCGGCCTTGATGGCGTTGAGCTCGGTGATCGAGAACTCGGTGCGGCAGCCCTCGCAGCGGCGCTGGTAGAGGCGGGCCGCGCCGACGCCGCCCTGCTGCTCGCGCAGGCGGGTGTAGACCTTGATCAGGTCGGCCGGGACGACGGCGGCGACGGTCTCGCGGTCGCGCCGGATCTTCGCCACCTCGCCGTCGATCTCGGCGAACGCGGCGTCCCGGCGGCCCTCGGCCTCGGTCAGCACGACGGTGGAGTGCTCCAGCCGCGCGGTCAGCTCGGTGACCCGGGTCTGGGCGGACTCCAGCCGCTCCATGATCTCCAGGACGACGTCCTCCAGGTCCCCCTGGCGCTTGGCCAGCGAGCCGATCTCGTGCTGGAGGTTCTCCAGGTCCTTCGGCGAGTTGATCGCACCGGAGTCCAGGCGCTGCTGGTTGCGGGCGGACCGGGCGCGGACCTGCTCCACGTCCTGCTCGGCCTTGGTCAGCTCGCGGGTGGTGTCGCCGAGCTGGGCCTGGGCGGCGATCACGAGGTCCTTGAGCGCGATGTGGTCGGCGTTGACCTTCTCGATCTCGGCGTGCTCGGGCAGGCTGCGCCGCCGGTGGGCCAGCTGGTCGAGCTTGGAGTCGATGGCCTGGAGGTCGAGCAGGCGGATCTGGTCGGCGGGCGCGGCGTTCAAGCGGAGAGCTCCTGTGAATCGGGTCAGGCGGGGAAGGACATGGGGGCGTGCGCGGTCCACGGGTCGGTGACCGTGTGGGAGACCTTCGTCTCCACGGCCCAGCCGCGCTTCTCGCCGGCGCCGTTCAGCGCCCGCTCGGCCAGGGTCAGCCAGGGCCACTCGGTGGCCCAGTGCGCGGCGTCGACCAGGGCGATCGGCGCCGTCTCGGCGGCCTCCGAGGCCGGGTGGTGGCGCAGGTCTGCGGTGAGGTAGGCGTCGACGCCGGCCGCGCGCACCTCGGCGAAGAGGCTGTCGCCGGAGCCGCCGCACACCGCGACCCGGCTCACCAGGCGGTTCGGGTCACCGGAGATCCGGACGCCGGCGGCGGTCGCCGGCAGGCCCGCGGCGACCTTCGCGGCGAACGCGGCGAGCGGCAGCGGGGGCTCCAGCAGGCCGACCCGTCCGGTGCCGCGCCGGCCCAGCGGGTCGGTCGGGTCCGGGACCAGCGGGCCGGTGACGGTCACGCCGACCGCCTCGGCGAGCGCGTCCGAGACGCCCGGGTCGGCGTGGTCGGCGTTGGTGTGGGCCACGTGCAGGGCGATCCCGTTGCGGATCAGGGTGTGCACGACACGGCCCTTGAAGCCGGTGGCGGCGACGGTCGTGGTGCCGCGCAGGTAGAGCGGGTGGTGGGTGACGACCAGGTCGGCCCCCCACTCGACGGCCTCGTCGACGACCGCCTGCACGGGGTCGACGGCGAACAGCACGCGTCGGACCTCGGCCTGAGGGTCTCCGCAGACCAGGCCGACGGCGTCCCAGGACTCCGCCCACTGCGGCGGGTACAGCTCTTCGAGGGCGGCGATGACGTCGGACAGTTTCGGCACCTGTCGAGACTACCGTGCGCGCGGGGGCGGCCGGGCCTCCCGGTTCGCACGGGCGCCCGGGCCGACCGGTGCACGGACGCGCGTCAACCTGTGGTTCGGGGTGCGCGGGCGGCCGGCGCGCGCCGTCCGGAGGGCGCTCGGGGGCCGCACGCGCCGGGCCGCACGGCCCGGGTCCCGCACACGGGATGCCTCGCACACATGCGAAACGGCGCCCGGATCACCCTTACGAGTGAAGTGACCGGCTTCGCGTTGAGCATCCCTCACTACTGAAAGTAACTTCACTCCTGCGAAAGGGAGTTGCACCGCCCCCGAGGTCGGGCGGACGCCCCGCCCGGCCGCGGGCACGGACCCGCGCGGACCCGTACGGACCACCGGCAGGAGACCGCCGGACCGCGGGCCCGGGGCGGACGCGGCCGGGGCCGAACTCCCGCGCCCACCGAGGGACCGATTCAGGCCGCGGCCGGGTGCCCGGGTGCCGGAGCAGTGGGCACCGGCGGGCACCGGCCCAGACGAAGGGATGTGGTGGCGGATGGAAGCGGGCACATCGCTGCGTACGGCCGGGGGAACGGACTCGGCGGACCACGGGCCGGATGCGGTCGGCCCGTGGCCGGAGATGACGCGGGCGGTGCTGGCCGGAGCCGGGGGCCGGGGAGGCGGCGACTGGCGGATCGCCGCCGACGGCCCCTGGTGCACGGCCAGGCCGCCCGCGGGCGAACTCGCGGACGAGGGCTGGAAGCTCCACGTCAGCGCCGCCTCGGCGGTCGGCGGCGTGGTGCTCGCCGCCGTCACCGAAATCCTGGCCGAGGACCCGTGCACGTTCCGGTTCGCCACCGGGTCGGCCCAGCTGCACGAGATCAACTCGCGCCACCGCGAACGGGGTTCGGCGGGCAAGTTCATCACCGTCTACCCGGACGGCGAGCCGCAGTTCCGGCGGCTGGCCGCCGCGTTGCACCGCGCCACCGAGGGCCTGCCCGGGCCGGTGGTGCTCTCCGACCGCCCGTACCGGCCGGGCAGCCTCGTCCACTACCGGTACGGCGCCATCGCGGCCCGCGCCGAGCTGGGCAACGACGGCGGCTACCGGTCCATGCTGCGCGGGCCCGGCGGCGAACGGGTCGAGGACGTCAGCGAGGCCGCGTACCGCTGCCCGCCGTGGGCCCGGGACCCGCTGGTGCGCGATCCCGCCGGGGACGGGCCCGGCGCGGGCCGGCCCCCGGCACGGCGGCGCGGCAGCGGCGGGGTCCTGCTGGCCGGGCGGTACGTGATCACCGGCACCCTCCGGAAGGGCGCCGAGGGCGGCGTCTTCCTCGGACGGGACACCGACGGCGGCACCGAGGTCGTGGTCAAGCAGGCGCGCGCCCACATCGAGGTGGACCGCGCCGGCACCGACGCCCGCACCGCACTGCGGCACGAGGCCGCTCTGCTGGCCCGGCTCGACGGCCGGGGCCTGGCCCCCCGACCGGTCGAACTGGTCGAACAGGACGACTCCCTCTTCCTCGTCCAGGAACGGATCGCCGGACAGCCGCTCGGCAGCTGGGTCGCGGCCCGGCTGCGCCGGGACGGCAGCCCCGACGTCGACTGGGCCGAGGCCGGACCGGTGGCCCACGCCCTGCTCGACCTCGTCGAGCGGGTGCACGAGCAGGGACTCGTCCTGCGGGACCTCTCCCCCGGCAACGTCCTCGTCCTGCCCGACGGCTCGCTGCGGCTGGTCGGCCTGGAGCTCGCCGCCGAGGCCGGCAGCCGGGCCGGCTCGGCCGGCGCCCCCGGGTACCGCGCCCCCGAACAGGGCCCCGGGCGGCTCACGCTGGTCACCGGCGGCGCCTCCACCGCGGACCCGGAGACCGATCTCTACGCGCTCGGCGGGCTCTTCTTCCTGCTCGCCACCGGCCACGACCCGCTGCTGCCCGAGGACCTCCCGTGCGCCCGCCCGGTCGCCGACCGGCTGGGCCGCTGGCTCGCCCTCGCGGCGCGCTCCGGCGCCACCGCCCGCCGCCTCGCCCCGGCCGTCCTCGGGCTCCGCGCCCAGGAGCCCCGGCGGCGGTGGAGCGTGGCCCGCGTCCGGGAGGTGCTGGCGGGAACGGCGGCCGGGCGCGGGTCCGGCGCGGCCGCGGAGTCCGGTGGCGGCGATGGCGGTGCCTGCGCACCGGGCGGCCGTCCGGTCCCCGACGACGGGACGCCGCACTTCGCGTCCGTGTACGGCGGCGCCACCGGCATCGGCGCCGACACCGGTACCGCCCTGCCCGCCGCCCGACCGCACCTGCCAGGACCGGGCGGGGACGAGGCCGACCCCGACGGCGGCGCCGCCGTCGACCGGGTGCTCCACGACGGCCTGCGCCACCTCGCCGCCACCGCGACGCCGCTGCGGCGCGACCGCCTCTGGCCGGTGGTACCGGCCGGGGAACGGTCGGATCCGTGCAACGTCCAGCACGGTGCGGCGGGCGTGCTGGCCGTCCTGGCCCGGGCGGCCGCGACCCACGGGCTACCGGCCGAGGTCCGGACCGTGGCCCGGACGACCGCACGGACGGCCGCCGAGTGGGTCGAACGCCGCTGCGCCGCCGAGCCGGTGGTGCTGCCCGGCCTGCACTTCGGCCGGTCCGGCGCCGCCTGGGCGCTGCTGGACGCCGCCGACGCGCTGGACGACCGCGCCCTGGCCGGGCGGGCGGCGGAGCTGGCCGCGCGGATACCCGTCACGTGGCCCAACCCCGACGTCTGCCACGGCGCGGCCGGTGCCGGCTACCTCCAGCTCCGCTTCGCCACCGGGGTGCCACCCCACCCGACGGTCGGCGGGCCCCCGGTCGGCGGGCCCACGGTCGGCGGGCCGCGGGACGGCCTCGCACCGGACACCGCGGCGTTCCTCGACCGGGCCGCCCGCTGCGGGCACGGGCTGCTGGCGACCGCGCGGCAGGCCCCGTACGGCACGGTGTGGCCGGTGCCGGAGGACTTCGACTCCGTGCTCGCCGGCGTCACCCACCTCGGCTTCGCCCACGGCGTCGCGGGCGTCGGCGCCTTCCTGCTGGCAGCCGCCGAGGCCACCGGCGACGGCGCGCTGCTCGACGGCGCCACGGCCGCCGGACGCACGCTCGCCGCGACCGCCCGCCTCGACCGGGCCGGCTCCGGGGAGACCGCGTGGTGGCCGCAGAGCGCCGACGATCCCGAGCACGTCCGGCTGGCGCACTGGTGCAACGGATCCTCCGGCGCGGGCACCTTCCTGCTCCGGCTCTGGCGGGCCACCGGGGATCCCGACGCCCACCGGCTGGCCCTGGCCGCCGGACGGGCGGCGGCCGCAGCGCGGTGGCACGGCGGCACCACCGCCTGCCACGGCCTGGCCGGCGACGGCGAGTACCTGCTCGACCTCGCCGAAGCCACCGGCGATCCGGAGTTCCTCTCCTCCGCCCACGAGGTGGGCGCACTGCTCGCGGCCCGTCCGGCCCTGCGGGACGGCCTGCTGGTCCTGCCGGACGAGACCGGCACCGGGTGCGCCGCGGCGTACGGCACCGGCACGGCGGGCGCGCTGGCCTTCCTGCTGCGGCTGCGGTACGGCGGGCCCCGGCTCTGGACGGACCCGGCACCGCTCCCGTCCGCGACCACTACCGCGACCTCGGGCCGAACGGCGGACGGGCCTGCGGACAGGCAGACGGTCGGGCCGGCGGACGGGCAGACGGTCGAACCGGCGGAGGCGAGGACGACGTGAACGTGGCCACCCGGACCACGACGCAGGCGCTGCGCCGGCTCGGCTTCACCTTCGCGACCGACGGCAGCCACGCCGCCTGTCTCGCGTCCGCCGCCGACGGCGGCTGGTACGTGGAGAGTTGGCGCCTGCCCCCGGACGGCCCCGCCTCGGCGGCGGGGCTCCGGCTGCCCGGCAACCGCTCGGAGGACCCCCGGTCGCAGCTGGTCGCGCCGCCGGACGGCTCGGTGCTGGTCTGCCGGCACGACGGCGACCGGCACGACCTGGTGACGCTGTCCCACGCCACCGACCAGGACGGCCGACTCGTCACCGCCGAACGGCCGTTGGCCACCCTGCGGGCACCCGGGCTGCGCCTCCTGCCGCTGCCGGCCGGCGCCCCGACCGGCCCCCGGGCCCCGGTCGCCCTGGCGTTGGGCACCGACACCCGCCCGGCCACCACGGTCTGGCTGGTCCGGGCCGACGGCTCGGCGCCGCACCAGGTCGCCGAGTTCCCGGGGCTGCACGGCGGCGGGGTCTGGCTGGACCACACCGGCGCCCTGCTGGCGCTCGACCGGGTGGGCGGCGGCCTGGTCCGCACCGTGGTGCTGGACCTGCGCACGGGAGCGGTCACCCCGCTGCTGGAGATCGGCGAGCGGAGCAACGACCGGCTGGTGCTGTTCGACCCGGACAGCCGGTTCGCGATGGTGCGCAGCGACGCGCCCGGGACCGACCGGATCGGCTGGGGCGTGCTGGGCGGCGACGCGCCGCTGCGGTTCCCGGAGTGCCTGCACGTCGCGGGCGTGCTCCTGCGCCCGGTGGCGCTGCGACCGACCGGGAGCGGGGCCCGGGTGGTGCTCCAGGTCGACCACGGCGCCGGCTCCTCGCTCGCGCTGTGGCAGCCGGCCGCCGGGCGGCTGGAGCAGCTGCCGGTCCCGCCGGGGCGGCTCGGCGCGGTCGGGCACTGGTCGGCGGCGGGGCTGCGGATGCCGTACTCGGCGCCCGACCACCCGACGGCGCTCGCCACCCTGGACGTGGACGCGCTGCTGGCGCACGGCCCGGCGCCCGCCGCGTCCGGTGCGACGCCGCTGCCCCTGCAGTTGGCACCGCTCGGCACCGGTCTGCCCGGGCCGTGGCGGGACACCGTCCTGCCCTGGTACCCCGGCGCCCCGCGCCCCGGCCCGCGGACCCCGCAGCCGGGCTGGCGCCTGGACGGCTCCACCCCGCCCGGCGAGGGCGGGCGCTGGCACCCCGCGCAGAGCCTCGAACTGGCGGGCCCGGCCGGACCGTTGGAGGCCGTGGTGTACGGCGGGGACGGCTGGCTGAGCAGCCCGCACCTGGTACTCGCGCTGCACGGCGGCCCGGCGGACGCGTGGCGACTGGAGTTCGACCCGGCGCTGCAACGGATGGCCGCCGAGGGGCTGGCGGTGCTGGCGCCGAACCAACGCGGCTCCACCGGCTACGGGTTGGCGCACGCGATGGCCATCCGGGGCGCCTGGGGCGGCCCGGACCTCGACGACGTCCTGTCCCTGCTGGAGGGCATCGCGGGGCAGCGCGCCGCGCTCGGTCTGGAGCCGCCGGCCCTGTTCGGGGTCAGTTACGGGGCCTTCCTGGCCCTGTTGGCGGCGGCACACGCTCCGGCCGAGCACGTGGCCCGCTGCGCGGTCGTCGCGCCGTTCCTGTCCGGAGCCCGGCTGCTGGCCGAAGCCGCCACCCCGGTAAGGGCGTTGACCACCCGGTTGGGCGGCGGGGAACCGATCGCGGACGCCCGCGGGCCGCGTGACGTGCTCCAGCTCGCCCACCGGATCGGCGCCCCGTTGCTGATCGTGCACGGCGACCGGGACGAGGTGGCACCGGTCAGCCAATCGAGGTCGCTGCGCCACGAGTTGCTGCGGATCGGACGCACCGAGGGGACCGACTTCCGGTATGTGGAGGCGGCCGGCGCAGGTCACGAGGTCCTGGCCGAGGAGGGCGGCGCGGTGCTGCACGAGCTGCTCGCCGCGTTCCTGCGCACCGGCCGTCCGGGCTAGGTCCCCGCTCCGCTCCGGGGCAGGTCCCCGCTCCGACCGTCCCGCCGTCCGACCCGGGCTCAGGCACGGCCGTCCGGGGCCGTGGAGCCGGTGCGGTGCTCGTCGTGACCTCGCTAGGATCTCGCCCGCTCCGGCGGTTAAGGTGACCGGGGCACGGGCCGCGATCACCGGCCGTGCGTGCCCGGAGACGCCCCGGCGCCGCCGCCCGGGTCGAGTGCCCGACCGGGCCCCGACCGCGCCGGCGGTGACGGCCGGGCGCCGAAACACCCTCACCTCCGCACGGAAAAGACGATTCTGATGTCCACCCTCACCGACACCACCGGACCCTTGGCCAACGGGACCGACGCCGACGAGACCACGGCCGAGGGCGCCGCGTCGCACGGTCGCCACCGCGGCCGCTCCGCCTCCGACGACGTGCCCGAGGCCGACCCGCACGGCCGGCACCGCGCCGCCGCAGGCCGGGGCTGATCCGCACCGACCCCGAGCACCCGCGCGACTCGCACCACCCGCACCACGCGCGCCAGGGCCCGCCGGACACTCCGGCGGGCCCTGCGCCGCATCCGGCGGGGCCACCCGCCGGGGGGTCAGTCCAGCGTCACGATCGTCCGCAGTGCCTCGCCGCCCCGCATCTGCGCGAGCGCCTCGTTGACGTCCGCCAGCCCCACCCGGTGCGTGATCATCCCCGCCAGGTCGATCCGCCCGGCCCGCCACAGCTCCACCACCAGGGCGACGGTGCGCGGCACCGGTGCCCCGCCGTACAGCGAGGGCAGCAGCCGCTTCTCGTTGAAGAACAGCTCCCCCATGCTGAACTTCGCCAGATCGTCCTGGGCCCCGGCACCGATCACCACCACGGCGCCGCCGCGCCGAGCCGCGTCGTACCCCGCCCGGACGGTGGCCGAGCGGCCGACGGCCTCGAAGACGTAGTCGAACCCGCCGCCCGGCAGGGCCTTCGCCGCCGCCTTGAGCTCCTCGGGGGCGAGCGCCTCGGTGGCACCGAAGGCCAGGGCCCGCTCCCGGCGCGAGGCCACCGGGTCGACCACCGCGATCCGGCCGGCACCGCAGACCCGCGCGCCCTGCACCGCCGAGACGCCCACCCCGCCCGCGCCGATCACCGCGACCGACGCGCCGGGCTCGACCCGGGCGGTGTGGACGGCGGCGCCGATGCCGGTGGTCACACCGCAGCCGATCAGCGCGGCCGGCTCGTACGGCAGGTCGGCCGGCACGGGGACGACCGCGTCCCGGTCGACCACCACCTCCTCCGCGAAGGTGCCGGTGCCGTAGAAGCCGGACGCCTCCACGAACCCGCTCTCCGCGCCGAAGCGGAAACCTGGCGCACCGAGGCGCCGCAGGCTGGCCACGCACAGGTGGCCCCGGCCGCGCTCGCAGTGGGTGCAGCGGCCGCACGGCGCCATCCAGCAGAGCACCACGCGGTCGCCGACGGCGACGTCCGTCACCCCCTCGCCGACCTCGACCACGTCTCCCGCGCCCTCGTGACCCGGCACGAACGGTGCCGGGTGCGGCAGCACCCCGCTCATCGCCGACAGGTCCGAGTGGCAGAGGCTGGCCGCCCGGAGCCGGACCCTCACCTTGCCGGGGCCGAAACCGACCGCCACCACGTCGTCGCGGACGTCCAGGGTGTCCTGGCCGGTCTTGTGCAGGACGGCTGCGCGCATGCGGCTGCTCCGGTTCTCCTCGGATCGACGGTCGGGCCGATTCTGGCACGACGCGCCGGGGCGGAGTGGAACACGTTCCACCCGGTGGCGCGCGGGGTCCCGGGGCCGGCCGGCGCCGTACCGTCCAGTAGGGTCCGACGGCGAGCAGGACCCCCGCCACCCCCCACCCCGCCGAGGAGCAGCACCATGTCCGACCTCCTGGAGACCGCGCGCCCCCGGCCCGAGGTGCTGACCGCGTTCGAGGGCGCGACCGGGTTCATGCCGGTGGACGAGGGCCTCGCGCTGTACGCCGCCGCCGTGACCGCCGCCCGCCGCACCGGCCTGCCGGTGCTGGAGATCGGCACCTACTGCGGCCGTTCGGCCGTCCTGCTGGCCGCCGCCGCCCGGGAGACCGGCACGGTCGCCCTGACCGTCGACCACCACCGGGGTTCCGAGGAGCAGCAGCCCGGCTGGGAGTACCACGACCCGACCCTGGTCGACCCGGAGGTCGGCCGGATGGACACCCTCCCCCGCTTCCGCCGGACCCTGCACGCGGCGGGTCTGGAGGACCACGTGGTGGCCCTGGTCGGACGCTCCCCGCAGATCGCGGCCCTCTGGGGCGGGCGGCTCGGCCTGGTCTTCGTCGACGGCGGCCACACCGACGAGCACGCCACCGGCGACTACGAGGGCTGGGCGCCCCACCTGGCGCCCGAGGGCCTGTTGGTGGTGCACGACGTCTTCCCGGACCCGGCCGACGGCGGCCAGGCCCCTTACCGGGTGTACCTGCGGGCACTCGCCGAAGGGTTCGAGGAGGTCTCGGTGACGGGATCGCTGCGGGTGCTGCGCCGCGCCGCCGCCTGAGTCGCCCGCCCTGGTCTGCGGGCGGACCCGGCGGGTGCGGCCGGAGGGCCCGGGGAACGCGGACCGGAACGCGGGCGGGGGCCCCGGGGCGCGGCCGGGAATCGGCCGAGCCGTCCCACGGCCGATCACGGATGCTCTAACGTCGTGCCGGGGCTGTCGGGCGGGGGCGCGGACGGTACGGTGTCCGCGCGGTCGCGGGCGCCCGCGACCGCGGCACGGCCGCACGACACAGCAGAGCATCCGGGCAGACCGTGGGGGCTAGCGCAATGACGGACCAGCAGAACACCGCTCCGGCGGTCTGGGACCCGACCGCCCGCGGTGGCGCCGGCGGTTGGGTGCGCGGACCTCAGCAGCAGGCGGCACCCGCCGGCCCGCCGCCCACGCCGCCGGCAGGACCGCCCACCGGCCCCGTCGCTCCGGCCGGCCACCCCCAGCCGCCCGCCGCCCCGCAGCAGCAGCCCTCCGCCGGCGCC
>NZ_JBEXNT010000152.1:0-22152 GCF_040611255.1 Kitasatospora sp. NPDC002965
GGCGGTGGCGGGGGCGGTCCCGCCCGGAACGCCGGTCCGGGAACCGCCACCGGAGTACCCGGCGGGCCACCGCCGCGCTGCCCGCCCGTACACCGGGCGTCCACCGGCCCGCCCTTCCGTACCGGCGCCCGGTGCCCTTCGCGGCCGGCCACCGGCCGATGGCGCGGCACCGGTCAGGCAGGTCCGCGACGGTCGCCGGCACCGGCGAGCGCCCTCGGCCGGATCCTCGCGCGCCGCCCCGGCATCAGCGCCGCGCACCTCGACGCCCCGGGTTCGCATCCAGGCGCCAACGCCCCGGGGTTCAACGCCCCGGGGTTCAGCGCCCCGCGGACGCGGCATCTCCGCCCCGGGACGCCAGGCCGTCCAGCACCAGACCGAAGAGGCGATCGCCCCGCTCCGCGAGACTCGGGGCCTGGTCGGCGATCCACGCGAGGGCGTTGGCCAGGGCGAACAGGTCGACGGCGTCGACGTCCGCGCGGACCAGGCCGTCCCGCTGCGCCGCCGACAGCAGTCGACCGCACGCCTGACGCATCGCCAGGCACGCGGCGTGCAGGGGTGACTCGGGATCGCCGAGAGTGGCCAGCAGGGCGGCCGAGAGCCCCTGGTAGGCGCCCGCGCCGAGGGTGAACTCGCGCAGCCAGACCCTCAGCGCCCGCTCCGGCGGCTCGGCGACGGCCAGCGCGTCCGCCCGGTCGGCGAGGAGTTCGAACCGCCGCCGCAGCAGGGCCTCCAGCAGGGCGTCCCGGGTCGGGAAGTGGCGGTAGAGCGTGCCGAGTCCGACGTCGGCGCGGCGGGCGACGTCGCGCAGGGACGCCTGGGCCCCCTGTTCGGCGACCACCTCCGCCGCCACCTCCAGCACGCGGTCGCGGTTGCGCCGCGCGTCGGCGCGCGGGGCGCGCCCGGCGGAGGGCGGGGCGGGCTCGACGGGCATGGGGATCCTCACCGTTGACAAGTGGAGCACTGCTCCGGTTTTCTTACCGGAGCACCGCTCCGGATTCTACCGGGCGGTCGCCCCCGCGGCCGGGGAGAGGCCCGGGGGCGCACGGGGAGAGGAAGAGACAGCCATGGGAAACCACGCCGCGACCATGCGGGCCGTCCGCCTGCACGCCTTCGGAGGCCCCGAGGTACTGGTGTACGAGGAGGTCCCCCGGCCGGTGCCCGGGCCGGGCGAGGTGCTGGTCCGGGTGCACGCCGCCGGAATCAACCCGCCCGACCTGTACGCACGCACCGGCTTCGCCCGCATCCCGGCCGGGCTCCGGCCCCCGTGGACGCCGCCGCTCGTCCTCGGCAGCGACATCTCGGGCGTGGTGGCCGCGCTCGGCGACGGCGTCACCGCCTGGCAGCCCGGGGACGAGGTCTTCGGGATGATCCGCTTCCCGGGGCAGGGCTCCGGGTACGCCGAGTACGTCACGACACCCGCCGACCACCTGGCCGCCAAGCCGGCGGCGCTCGACCACGTCGAGGCCGCCGCCGTACCGATGGCCGGACTCACCGCCTACCAGTTCCTGATCCGGGAGCTGCGCCCCCTGTCGGGCGGCACCGCCCTGGTCAACGGCGCGGCGGGCGGGGTCGGACACTTCGCCGTCCAACTCGCCCGCCTCGCCGGCGCGGAGCGGGTGATCGGCGTCGCCTCCGGGCGGCACGAGGAGTTCCTCCGCGGGCTCGGCGTGGACGAGTTCGTCGACTACACGCGGACGCCCGCGGCCGAGGCCGCCCGGGACGCGGCGGACCTCCTGGTCGACACGGTCGGCGGGCCGGACGCCCACCGCCTGCTCCCGGCCGTCCGGCGCGGCGGCCTGATCCTGCCCGTCTACCTGGGCGACTACCACCGCGAACGGGCCACCGGACTCGGCATCTCACTGCCCGACCGGATGCAGCAGGTGCGGTCCGACGGGGGCGACCTCGGCGAACTCGCCGCACTGCTGGACGACGGCCGGATCCGTGTCCACGTCGACGGCGTCCACCCGCTCCCGGAGGCGGCGGACGCGCACCGGCGCGCCGAGCAGGGACACCTCCGGGGCAAGCTCGTCCTTCAGGTCCACCCGTAGCCCCACCGCCCGCGCCCCACCGCCCGCGCCCCACCGCCCGCGCCGCACCGCCGGCGCCGCACCGCCGCTTCCGGCCGGGGCGGCCCCGGCCGGATTCCGACCGCCCCGGCCCGCCCGCTCCACCCCGACCGCCCCGACCGATGCCTCCGGTGTTCCGACGCCCCGGGGGCATCGCCCGTCCCGGGCACCCGGCCGACCGGGCCATCGCGGAGGCCGGACGCATCGTCAATGCCCGCCGAGGGGCGTGTGGTTGGTGCCCTTTCGGACGCCGCCCTGCACGAACAGGCACCCGCCACTGCCCGTTCGGCCGGACACCTCCACAACCCGTTCGGACGAGGACGGATCCGAAGGCTCCGGCGCAGGTCATGCCCGGTTCGCCACCTTCACGAAGCCACCTCCAGAGCTCTCCCGAGCAAGGGTTGACACCGCAAGTTGGTCTAGTCCACGGTAGAGGGAACGCAGGTTTAACGAGGCCGGAACACCTCCCGAGACACCTTGGCGAACACGCGAGTTGACGAATGACGCCACCTGTTCCAGCGAGGGTGTCAGCCCCCACGCGGGGGAATCGACCGAGAAGGAGGCCAGGAATTCCGGCCACGGCATCCGCCCGCACGCCTGGCGATGCCGACCGCCGACCGGCGCCCCGGTACGCCCGGCCGCGCGACGGCGCGCCGCCGGAGCCTCCCGCATCCCGCCCTCCTGCGCCGACGACATCCGACAGCCCACCACCTGACCCTCCCGCCGTCTGACGCCCGTCAGCCGGCGCCACCGCACGTCCGACTTCTCCTCAGGGCCGCGTCCGGCCCTGCCTCACCATGCGCGCGAACCGGCGCTCCGGCATGCCCGGGCGCCGCCCGCCTGCACGGCCATCAGCCCGATGCCCCGACCCGAACCTTGGAGTGACGTGATACCGAAGCCCGACGGGTACCTGTATCGAGCCGCTTCCGAGCACCCCTGCTTCAGCGACGACGGCGAGTCCCCCCTCGCCCGCACCACCTCCGCCGCAGGCGTCCGCGCCGTCCGGCACCTGTCGACGGCGCCCGCCCCGGAGAAGCACGCCCGCAGCTCTTCGCCGGACGGGCCCGACACGGCCCCCGCCGGCCCCGGTTGGAGTACCGACGATGCCTGAGTACGACCGGCTGCGCGCCGCCCTGGCCACCGGTGAGGACGACCGACTCGTCCTCGACCTGGACGGCATCGAGGCCCAGTACGACGCCCTGCTGCGCGAACTGCCCGATGTCGCTGTCCGGTTCGCCATGAAGGCCTGTCCGGTGGACGAGGTGCTGGCGGCCCTGGCCGCACGGGGCTCCGGCTTCGACGCGGCCGGACCTCAGGAGATCGCCCAGGCCCTGCGCACCGGCGTCCCGGTCGACCGGATCCACTACGGCAACACCATCAAGTCGGACCGCCAGATCGCCGAGGCGTACGGGCTCGGCGTCCGGGACTTCGCGACCGACAGCCTGGCGGACGTCGCCGCGATCGCCGTGCACGCCCCCGGCGCCCGGATCTTCTGCCGGCTCGCCACCACCGGCGAGGGCGCGCTCTGGGGCCTCAGCCGCAAGTTCGGCTGCTCGCCCGAGGACGCCGTCCTGGTCCTGGAGGCGGCCCGCGCCGCCGGACTGACCCCGGCCGGGCTCTCCGTGCACGTCGGCTCCCAGCAGCTCACCTCGGAGGCCTGGCAGAACGCCCTGGAAGCCCTGACCGCCGTGGTCGAGGAGGCCGGCCGGCGCGGAATCCTGCTGGACCACGTCAACCTCGGCGGCGGCCTGCCCGCCCTCGGAGTCCTGGACCGGAAGGGCCGCCCGCTCGACCCGCCGGTGGACAAGATGTTCGCGGTGATCCGGGAGGGCATCCAGCGCCTGCGCGACGCGTCCGCCGCGCCGCTGGACTTCCTGATCGAGCCCGGCCGCCACCTGGTCGCCGACCACGGCGCCATCCGCGCCCACGTGACACGCCTGACGGAACGTCAACAGCTCGACGGTGAGAGGGTGCACTGGCTCTACCTGAGCTGCGGCAAGTTCAACGGCCTGTACGAGATGGACGAGCTCCGGTACCGGCTGGAGTTCCCCGGCCGGGCCGGCGCGGAGACCGTCCCCGCCGTGGTCGCCGGCCCCACCTGCGACAGCGACGACGCCTACGCCGACGAGGGCCCCGGTATGCCGGTGCCCCGCGACGCCGCCTCCGGCGACCCGGTCTGGATCCTCTCCTGCGGCGCCTACTCGACCGCCTACACCACCCAGGGGTTCAACGGCATCCCCCCGCTCCCCTACAGCTGCGTCCGCACCACCGCCGGCGGCCCCGAGGAGGTCTGAGCGCCTCCACCCCCGAACGTCCGGCCCCCGCCCACCCCCGTGGCGGGGGCCGGACCGCGTCCGCCGAAAACCCGTGGCACCCGCTCCGAGCCCCTCACTAGGCTCGACGGATGACCACCCGCACCTTCCGCATCACCGTCCGCGGCGTCTTCGACGGCCTCACCCCCGAGCAGCTCGCCGAACTCCGGTCCCGAGCCGCCGAGCACGACGTGCTCCACGCGTCGTTCACCCCCGAGGGGCACCTCAGCTACGACCTCGACGCGCGCGCCGTCTTCACCTTCCGGTTCCAGGACACCGGCGAGGCCGAGGAGGACATCCTCGAAGCCGCCGACCGTGCCGAGCGGTCCGCCCGGGCGTGGCTCGACGACCGCGGCTACGGTCACAAGAACCTCCGCTCCCAGTCCGAGGACCTCTCGCAGGCCCCGCTCGGCAAGCGCCGGCGTCGCGCCGCCCGGTCCGCCACGGGCTGACCTGGCCGCACCGGCCTGCTGCTGGGCCCGCAGGTGCGCCCGCCGGACGCCCCCGGCCCCGCCCGCGCGTTCTCCGCCGCGCGGGGTCACGGGTGCGCGTCCGCCCGCGCCGAGCAGGAGGGCGCCCCCGCAGCGCGGGGCCGACCGTCAGGTGCCCGCCCCACCCGCCGCCGAACGCTCCCCGCCCCCGACACGGGGATCCCCGACGTCCCCGGCCCCCTCAACACTCCCGGCACCGCCGTCGGGGGCACCGTCGTCGGCAGCGCCGTCCGCGCCCGCCTCACGCTTACCGGGCCCCCGGACCCGGCTCCACGCCACCACCCACGCCAGGAACAGCACCAGCCCGTCCGTCACCACCGCGAACGCCCCCGGCACGGCGACCGACGTCCACGCGTGCTCGTCCAGCTCCGCCCGCCCCGGTGTGGCCCACCGCCGCAGCTCGTGCCCGTCCGGGTACCGGCGGTCCGCCGCACGCCGCTCGTCGAACACCCGGTCGCCGACCGACCAGGTGTGCCGGCACTCGACCCGCTCCGACCACCCCCCGACCTCGTCCCACTGCCGGTCCGTCACCCGGCAGTCCCCGAGCACGACCGTCACCCGCTCGGTCGTCCGCCCCCACCGCAGGACGTTCCCGGCCGTGCCGGCCGTGGTCCCCACCGCCACCAGGACCAGCGCCGCCACCCCGCCGACCACCAGCGCGTCGAACCACCGGTCCGCGCCGGGTGCGAGCAGCAGACCGGCCGAGGCGGCCACCAGCCCCGCGCCGAGCAGCACGGCGGGCCAGGTCACCCACGGCCACCCCACCGCCAGGTTCCACAGCATCACCGCAGCGCCGAGGACGGCGCATGCCGCCCCCCAGCCCGCCACGGTCCGACCCGCCGTCCGTCCCACCGCACGCCCCCTCCGGGAGTCCTCCCCCGGCCCGTCCGGCAAGCCACGGGCCCTCGTCCTCGCGCTACCCGCCCGCCCGTTCGTGCAACCAGGCCCCGACCGCCGCGTAGTCGCCGTCCGTCAGCCCGACCGCCGGATCGACCCACCACAGCAGCGCCCGCCCCTGGTGGTGTCGCGCCACCCAGGCCCGGTCGGGGCCGCCGATCTCGTCGTCCACCCAGACGAAGTCCCGGCCGGCCGCGAACGCGACGATCCCGCGCGTCTTCGGGCTCAGCCCCGCCCACGCGTCGGCCGCGGCCTCGCCGCCCTCCGCCCGTTGCGGCAGTTCGCGCAGCTCCGGCAGCCCGAGCAGGGGCGCGAGGTGCGCGTTGGCGTCGGGCCCCCACGTCGTCGCCCACACCGGCTCGCACGGCAGCGCCGCCAACCGGCGCCCGTGCGCCGGATCGAGCCGCCCCAGCAGCGGATTCGACGGATCCTCGCTCTGCGGGAACACCGGATACCGCCCGGCCGGGCCCCCGAACGGGATCAGCGGTCCGTCGACGTCGAGGAAGAGCAGCGGCAACAGCCCGGCACCGGTGGTCATCCCGGCAGGATAGCGGCCGTCAGGTGCCGGATCCTCAGTGGTCCACCGGGAAGGACCGGTCCCGTCCGTCGCCCCGGGACCGGCGAAACGGGGCGCCCAGGACGGGCCGCACGCCCCGCGCGTCAGACATCTCGCGCGCCCTGAGAACCCTGCGCGCTCCTTTCCGTCCCGGCACGAGACGGCCCGCCACGGGCCGGGAACCGTCCCGCTCCGGCGGCGAGTGCCCGGCCCCACCCCACGCCCCCCGACGCCCGCACCCCTTCCCCGCCCTGCGGCCACGCCCGGGACCACGAGGGCCCCGCCCCGCCCGCACCCCGCGAAGCGCGAACGCGCTCGCCGGGCGGGGCACCACCGTGATCGGCCACCGCCCGGGGCGGTGCCGGCGTCGCTACCGGGGCGCCGGCACGTACGCCAGCCCGTGGGGCCCGGCGCCCCGGCCCAGGTCCACCTCGCGGACCACCCGGCGCTCGGTCAGGTCCACCACGGTCACCGTGTCCGAGGCGATGGCGGCGACGTACCCGAACCTGCCGTCCGGCGACGAGTGGACGGTCAGCGGCACCTGTCCGACCGTCACCTCCCCCAGTTCCACCAGTTCCTCGGGTGCCGCGTGCCCTCCGCCGGCCGCACCGAAGATCCGCAGCCGCCCGGCCGCCGGCACCGGCCCGCCGTCCGCCGCCGGGGCCGCGAGGTGGACCTCCCCGGCCAGCACCAGGCCGCCCGCCGTCCGGTGCACCGGGACGGCCGGCGCCGCCAGCGGGAGCGTGCGCACCACCCGGTCGGTCCGGACGTCGACCACCGTCAGGGCGGGCGGTGCGGCGAGGGCGCCCGTCAGGTCCAGCTTCGGCGTGGCGACCACCGCGTACCGCCCGTCGGCACTCATGGCGATGCCCTCGCTGCCGGGCACCGCCACCGTCCCCCCGGTCCGGCCCCGGCCGCCGGGACCGGACGCCGTCTCCACGACGGTGAGGAACGGGGCCTCCTTGTTCGTCGTGTAGCCCTTGGTCCCGTCCGGCGTGAGCGCGAACCAGTGCGGCCCCGGTGCGCCGATCCCGGTCCGCTCCACCACCTTGCGCGCGGCGAGGTCGACCGTGAGCACCGCCCCGTCCCCGGCAGGCCCGGCCTCCACGCTCACGTACAACAGCGCGCGCGCCGCATCGAGCGCCAGCCCGTGCGGGGCGCACTCCGGCGCCAGGTCAATGGTCTCGACCACTACCCAGTGATCCGGATCGATCAGGACCAACTCGGTAGCCTGCTCGCCGTGGTGCTCGTAGAAGCCCGAGCGGTAGGTGACCGTGCAGTACAGCAGCCTCCGGTCGGCGTCGAACAATATCTCGTGCGGCTCGGGCGGCAGCGGCACCTCACCGAGCCGCCGAGAGCCGTCCGCAGAGAGAAAGACCAGCACACGGCCGCCTTGGCAGGCTACCGCCAACATGTCATTGTCATTCATCGCGTCAGATCCTTTACTCCGAAGGGGAGTTGTCACGATCGACGGTAGATGCCGAATCTGCATGCACTCCAGTGAAAGCCTGGTCACCATACTTTCCAGTTCTGGTCATCCACCTCCCCCACCACCCCCACCCAGTCGACCGAACACTCGCGGAGAAGCCCATGCCCGATCTCGACCTCAACCTGCTCGTCGCCCTGGACGCCCTGCTCGACGAGGGCAGCGTCACCGGCGCAGCCGAGCGGCTGCACACCTCGGCTCCGGCGATGAGCCGCACCCTGGGGCGGCTGCGCCGCGTCCTCGGCGACCCGATCCTCGTCCGGGCCGGCCGCGGCCTGGTCCCGACCCCGCGCGCGGTGGAACTACGGGCGGAGGTCCGGGCGCTGGTCAGCCGGGGCCAGGCGCTGCTGGTCCCCCACACCGCCACCGAACCCGCCCAGCTGAACCGCCGCTTCACCCTCCAGACCGGGGACGTCCTGCTGACGGCGATCGGCTCCACGCTGGTCGAGACGGTCCGCGCGCAGGCGCCGGCCGTGACGCTGCGCTTCCTCGGGGAACACCTGGAGGGGACGACGGCGATGCGCGACGGCGTGGTGGACCTGGAGGTCGGCGTGATCGACCACCTGGACCCCGAGACCCGGACCGAGCCCCTCACCACCACCGGTCTGGTCGGCGTCGCCCGCACCGGGCACCCGCTGACGGTCGGCCCGCCGCCCACCGCCCGCGAGTTCGCGAACGCCGACCACCTCGCGGTCTCCCGGCACGGCCGCGGGCCCGGCCCGGTCGATCAACGGCTGGCCGACGTCGGACTCTCCCGGCGGGTGGTGACCATCGTGCCGAGCTTCACCGCGGCACTGTTCCTGCTCCGCGAGACCGAGCTGGTCGGCCTGGCACCGGCCCGGCTCGGCGGCGCGGCGGCCACCGCGCTGGGGCTGACCACGTTCCCGCTGCCGGTGGAGCTGCCCGAGGTGGTACTGAGCATGGCCTGGCATCCGCGCAACGACCAGGACGCGGGCCATCGTTGGCTGCGCGAGCTGGTCCGCGGCGTGGTGACCTCCCAGGCCGGGCCGAGCACCGCCCCGAACGGTTCCACCACAGTCCCGGCCGCCACGAGGCCCCACGCGGCGGGCTCGGCCACGGTTGCGGCCCGCGCCACCACGCCCAGGGAGGCACCCCACTCACCGGCGCTCAGCGGACGTTGAGGCCGTACCCGCACCGCCCGCCGGGAGCCGGTGGACGGCCCGGCCGGGCGCGGCGGGGCCGCCCGCCGGGCCCCGGCCCGTCGCGTCGTCCGTCCTGCCGCGCCCCGCTACGCCGTACGGCGCAGCAGCGCCAGGTACATCGCGTCCGTCCCGTGCAGGTGCGGCCAGAGCTGGACGTCCGGCCCCTCCCCCAGGGCCGGGACGCCCGGCAGCAGCGGTCGTGCGTCGATCCACTCGACCCTGCCGCCCTCGGCCCGCAGCACGTCGTCCACGACGGCCCGGGTCTCGGCGAGGTGCGGCGAGCAGGTGGCGTAGCCGACCACACCGCCCACCCGCACCGCGTCGATCGCCGAGGTGAGCAGGTCGCGCTGGAGCGGGCCGAAGGCGGCGACGTCCTGCGGGCGACGCCGCCAGCGGGCCTCCGGCCGGCGGCGCAGCGCGCCCAGGCCGGAGCAGGGCACGTCGACGAGGACCCGGTCGAAGCCGCCGGACTTCCAGGCCGGCCGGGTGCCGTCGGCGGCGATGACGGTGTACGGGCCGGGGTTGCCGGCGAGCGTGCGGGCGACCAGCCGGGCCCGGTGCGGCTGCTTCTCGCTGGCCACCAGCGCGGCGCCGCGTTCGGCGGCGAGTGCGGCGAGCAGCGCGGCCTTGCCGCCGGGGCCCGCGCAGCCGTCCAGCCAGAGCCGGTCGGGGCCGTCGAGCGGGGCGGCGGCGAGGGCGAGGGCGACCAGTTGGCTGCCCTCGTCCTGGACACCGGCCCGGTTCTCCTGGACCGCCGCCAGCGCACCCGGGTCGCCGCCCTCGGCGAGCCGGAGCGCGAACGGGGACCAGCGGCCCGGCTCGGCCTCGGGCAGCGCCTCGGCCAGCTCACCGACGGTCGCCCGGCCGGGCCGGGCGATCAGGGTGACCTCGGGGCGCTCGTTGTCGGCGCGCAGCAGTTCCTCCACCGCGGCGCGCCCGGAGGCGTCGGGCTGCCAGCGGCCGAGCGAGTCCCAGAGCGCGGCGACCACCCAGCGCGGGTGCGAGTGGACGACGGCGAGGTGGTCCTCGGCGTCCTTCTCGTACGGCGGGGCGACCAGGCCGATCCACTCGTCGAGGTCGTGGGCGCTGATCCGGCGCAGCACGGCGTTGACGAACTTGGCCTTGCCGTCGCCGAGGACCACCCGGGCCAGCTCGACGGTGGCCGAGACGGCCGCGTGGCTGGGGATGCGGGTGGTGAGCAGCTGGTGGGCGCCGAGCGAGAGCACGTCGAGGACCGGCGGGTCGACCTTGCTCAGCGGCCGGTCGATGCAGGCGGCGATGACCGCGTCGTAGGTGCCCTGGAGGCGGAGGGTGCCGTAGACCAGCTCGGTGGCGAGCGCCGCGTCGCGCCGGTCCATGCCCTTCTGCTCAGCCTCGCGGAGCAGCGAGGGAAGGATCAGGTTGGCGTAGGCGTCACGCTCGTCGACGGCGCGCAGGGCGCGGAAGGCGACGATTCGCGCCGGGTCCTTCTTCGGCCGGCGGTGCGGACGGGGCGCCTGCTTGGCGCCGCGGGTGCCGGGGGTGCTGCTGGGCGTGCTCATGGGATGTGCCTCAAAGTGCTGCGGGGGTTATCTCGGGATCTCCGGATCCCGGGATCTCTGGAACAGTAACGCGAAACCCGGACCGCGGGCTCACCGGCGGGACGACCCGTGCCGGGGCCTCTCCGGCCCGACCGCCGGCCGGGCCGGTGGCCCGGCCGCCGGACTACGCGCCCGGCTCCCCGATCGGCTCCTCGCCGAGCCGCTCGCCGGACTCGATCCGCGCGCCGCGCGCCCAGTCCGCGGCCCGCATCGCCTTCTTCCCCTGCGGCCGCACCTCGCCCAGCTCGACGTCGTGGCTCCCGGTGCCGACCCGGACGGAGTTCTTGCCGACGGCCAGCTCACCGGGGGCCAGCTCCGCCGAGCCCGGCAGCAGCCCGACCGGGCCGGTGACCTTGAGCCGCTCACCGCGGAAGAGCGTCCAGGCGCCGGGGGCGGGGGCGCAGCCGCGCACCACGCGGTCGATCCGCAGGGCGGGGGTGGTCCAGTCGATCCTGGCGTCCTCGACACTGATCTTCGGCGCGAGCGTGACGCCCTCGCCGGGCTGCGGGCGGGCGTGCAGGGCGCCGTCCTCGATGCCGTCCATGGTGGCGACGAGCAGGCGGGCCCCGGAGTGCGCGAGGCGGCCGAGCAGGTCGCCGCTGGTGTCGGTGGGGCGGACCTCCTCGGTGAGCACGCCGTAGACCGGCCCGGAGTCCAGGCCCTGCTCGATCAGGAAGGTGGACGCGCCGGTGACCTCGTCGCCGGCCATCACCGCGTGCTGGACGGGGGCGGCGCCGCGCCAGGCGGGGAGCAGCGAGAAGTGCAGGTTGACCCAGCCGTGTACGGGGATCTCCAGGGTGCCCGGGCGCAGCAGCGCGCCGTAGGCGACGACCGGGCAGCAGTCGGGGGCGAGCTCGGTGAGGCGGGCGACGAAGTCGGGGTCGCTCGGCTTCGCCGGCTTGAGGACCTCGATCCCGGCCTCCTCCGCGCGCTGGGCGACGGGGCTGGCGACCAGCTTGCGGCCACGTCCGGAGACGGCGTCGGGGCGGGTGACCACCGCGACGACCTCGTGCCGGTCGGAGGCGAGCAGGGCGTCCAGGGCGGGAACGGCGACCTCGGGGGTGCCGGCGAACACGAGGCGCATCAAGTGCCTTTCTGCTGTACCGGGTCCGGGCTGTACGGAGCCCGGCTGTACTGGTCGGGGCGGTGCTGGGTCGGGGCGGTGCCGGGTCCGGGCGGTGCCGGGTCCGGGCGGTGCCGGGGAGGGAACGGGCGGAGCGGCGCGGGCCGGGACGGTCAGCGCGCCGAGCCGAAGGTGCTGTGCGGGGAGACCTTGACCACCGGCGCGGGGCCGCTGCCCCAGTCGGAGTCCCGGATCGCCTTGAGCGCGGCCTTCCGCTGCTCGGTGTCCAGGCGGTCGATGAAGATGATGCCGTCGAGGTGGTCGGTCTCGTGCTGGATGCAGCGGGCGAGCAACTGGGTGCCCTCGACGGTGACCGGTTCGCCGTGCATGTCGAAGCCCTTGGCGACGACTCCGTACGAGCGCCGGGTGTCGTAGCGCAGGCCGGGCAGCGAGAGGCAGCCCTCGGGGCCCTCCTGCTCCTCGTCGCTCAGCGACAGGTCCGGGTTGATCAGGTGACCGGTGACGCCGTCCACGTGGTAGGTGAACACTCGCAGGGAGATGCCGAGTTGAGGCGCGGCCAGACCGGCACCCGGGGCGTCGAGCATGGTGTCGGTGAGGTCCTTGACGAGGTTCCGGAGTTCCTTGTCGAAGGTGGTGACGGGCTGCGCGGTGGCCCGTAGGACGGGGTCTCCGAAGATGCGGATCGGCTGGATCGCCACGGATGCGGGCTCCTGTCCGTCGGGGTGCTGGTCGGGTGCGGGCGGCTGGCTTCGGCCGTCGGAATCGGCCGCCGATCAGTCTATGCAATCCGCCCGTGCCGGTTTCTGGCATATCCCGACCCACCTTGCCGCGTGACCCCGGTGGGCGGTCCGGCGTTGGTCAAGTGGGATTGACCAACGCCGGAGCGCGCGGGAAGGGCGCTCCGGTCGAGCCGAACCGTACGGAAGGTGGCACGTAGGCCATGGCCGAGCAGATCAACCACGACGCCCGGGCGCGGGCGAGCCTGCACCTGCTGGTGCGGGACATCGAGCGGGTGAGGCGGCAGGTCGACGCGCTGCGGACGCTCACCGCCCAGTTGGGCAACGTCTACCGGCCCCGCCGGCCGAGCACCTCGGCGGGGTTCGTCGTCTACGGGCGCGCCCCCGCGCCGACGGTGCGCCTGGCGCAGGAACTCAGGGAGAGCGTGGAGACGCTGGTGGCGGCGGCGGTCGAGTTCGACCGCGCGCTGGGCTTCTCCTGGGACTCGGTGGGCTCCGCTCTCGGGGTCACCAAGCAGGCGGTGCACCGGCGCTACGGGATGCGCCGACCGGCCGGCGAACTGCTGGCCGCGGGCGGCACCGTGCCGAACCCGAGCCGCCCGGACCGCTCCGAGGACCTGCCCGCCGCGCACGCTCCGGGCCACAACCCGGCCCCCGCACCCGCCCCGACCGGCCTCGCCGCCACCGTCCCGGCCGCCCGCCAGGGCGGGCTCGACCGCAGCAGCCTGGACCGGGCCGCGATGGAGCGCGGCAGCCTGGACCGCACCCCGATCGACCGCTCCACCCTCGACCGCACCGCCCTCGACCGCTCCACCCTGGACCGCTCCACCCTGGACCGCACCGCCCTCGACCGAACCCCGATCGACCGCACGCCGATCGACCGTTCCCCCCTGGACCGCCCCGGCGTCCCCCTCCGCGGCTGACCAACCCACCGGCCACCGGGCTGGGGGGCGGCTCAGCCCGTCCCGCCCCTCACCCGATGTCCGTCGGATCGATCCGCACCTTCACCGCCTCCGGCGTGCGCAGCGCGATCCGCGCGATCTGCGCCGCCTTCAGCGCCGCCGCCAGCGCCGCGCCCTGCCCGGGCGGGACCCGCAGCAGCGCACGCTCCTGCTCCTCCCCCCGCAACGCCGGAACCGGCACCGGCCCGAGCACGTCCGCCCCCTCCGGCAGCCGGATCAGCCCCAGCAGGTCGGCCACGGCCGCCGGGCTGCCCGCCACCGAGGCCATCCGCGCCACCGGCGGGAAGTGCAGCTGCGCCCGCTCGTCCAGCTCCAGCCCCGCGTGCCCCATCGGGTCCCAGCGCACCAGGGCCTGCACCGGCCGCGTGGTCGGCTCGGCGACGACGACCACCGTGCCGCCCTCGGTCGACGGCCGCACCAGCGCCGCGGCGGCCAGCCAGAGGCGCAGCGTCTCCTCCCCCGCCCGCAGGTCCGGGCGGCTGAGCAACGCCCAGCCGTCCAGCAGCAGCGCCGCCGCGTAGCCGTTGCCGCTCTCGACCACCGGTTCGGCGCCGGGGGTGGAGATCACCAGCGCGGGCTCGTCCGGCACCGTGGTCAGCACCGCGTCCCGCCCGGAGGTCCGCACGGGCACCTGCGGGAACGCCTTGCCCAGCTCCTCCGCCGTCCGCCGTGCCCCCACCACCGAGGCCCGCAGCCGGAACGATCCGCACTCGGGGCAGTGCCAGTCCCGTTCCTCCTCCCCGCACCACCCGCAGTGCAGCGGGGCGTCGGCGCCGGCCGCCTCCAGCGGGCCCTCGCAGCGCCGGCAACGCGCCGGCGTGCGGCAGCGGCCGCAGGACAGCCGGGGCACGTAGCCGCGCCGGGGCACCTGGATCAGCACCGGCCCGCCGGCCGCCAGCCCTTCCCGGGCCGCCTCCCAGGCGATCGAGGGCAGCCGGGCGGCCTGCGCGGCGGCGTCCCGGTGCTGGTCCTGGTCGGTGACGGTCCGCACCCGCGGCGCGACCTTCCGGACGGTCTCCCGGTCGGCGGCCAGCGGCCGGGCCCAACCGGTCCGCACCAGCTGCGCGCCCTCCACGGTGACCACGTGCCCGCCGAGCAGCACGGCGGCGCCCTCCTCGGCGGCGCGCAGCAGGGCCACCTCGCGGACGTGCGGGTGCGGGGCGCGCGGGTCGCTGTGGCTGGAGTCGCCGTCGGACCAGACGACGACCAGCCCGAGGTCACGGACGGGCGCGAACATGGCGGCCCGGGTGCCGACGGCGGCGTGCACCGAGCCCCGGCTGACCATGAGCCAGCGCCGGTAGCGTTCGCGCGGGCCGAGGTCGGCGGCCAGGGTGGCGTGCATGCCCTCGCCGAGCAGCTCGGTCAGCGCCCGGTCGACCCGGGCGACCGCCTTCCCGTCCGGGACGACGACCAGGGCGCCGCGCCCGCCGGCCAGGGTGGCGGCGACGGCGCGGGCGACCTCGTACGGCCATCCCGGTCCGGGCAGCGCCGTCCAGACGGCGCGCGGCGCGCCGCCGGCGGCCAGCGCGGTGAGGAAGTCGGGTCCGGCCGGGTAGCGCGACCAGCCGCCGGGTTCCGGCACGGGCGGGCGGGGGCCCGGCGGCGGCGAGGGCTCGGCCTCGGCCTTGGCGTGCCGGGGCGGGACGGCCAGCTGGAGGACGTCGGCGAGGGTGCCGGCGTACCGGTCCGCGACGGTGCGGCAGAGCCGGAGCAGCTGCGGGGTGAGGACCGGCTCGGGCGAGAGGACCTGGGCGAGCGGGGCCAGCGGCCCGGGGAAGTCGCTCTTCTCCAGCCGGGCGACGACGAACCCGTCGTGCAGTTCCCCGCCCTCGCGCTGCCCCTTGACCACGCGCGCCCCGAAGCGCACCCGGACCCGGACGCCGGGCTGCGCCTCCTCCGCCATCGCGGCGGGCACCGCGTAGTCGAAGAACTTGTCGATGGTGAGGACGCCCTTGTCGACGACCACCCGGGCCACCGGCAGGTGCTCGGCCCGCTTGGCCCCGTGCCAGGTGCGCGGCTTGGCCCGGCGGACCGTCTCCCGGATGAACGCCAGCTGTTCCGGCGCTCCGCCCTCGTCACTCCCCTGCGTGCTGCTCATCGCCCCAAGTACTACCAGGTCCCACCGACAGAAAACCGCAGGTGGTGGCCGTCCGGCACACCGGACGGCCACCACCTGCGGTCGGAGCTCAAACGGTCGGACGACCGGATCAGGCCTGGACGGCCTTCTTCAGCTGGTCGACGCGGTCGGTGCGCTCCCAGGTGAAGTCCGGCAGCTCACGGCCGAAGTGGCCGTAGGCGGCGGTCTGCGAGTAGATCGGCCGCAGCAGGTCCAGGTCGCGGATGATCGCGGCCGGACGCAGGTCGAACACCTCGGTGACGGCCTTCTGGATGGTGAGGACCGGCACGGTCTCGGTGCCGAAGGTCTCCACGAACAGGCCGACCGGCTCGGCCTTGCCGATCGCGTACGCGACCTGCACCTCGGCGCGGCGGGCGAGGCCGGCGGCGACGATGTTCTTCGCCACCCAGCGCATCGCGTACGCGGCCGAGCGGTCCACCTTGGACGGGTCCTTGCCGGAGAAGGCGCCGCCGCCGTGGCGGGCCATGCCGCCGTAGGTGTCGATGATGATCTTGCGGCCGGTCAGACCGGCGTCGCCCATCGGGCCGCCGATCTCGAAACGGCCGGTCGGGTTGACGAGCAGGCGGTAGCCGTCGGTGACCAGCTTGATGCCCTGCTCGGCCAGCGCCTTCAGCTCCGGCTCCACGACGAACTCGCGGACGTCCGGGGTGAGCAGCGAGTCGAGGTCGATGTCGCTGGCGTGCTGGGTGGAGACGACCACGGTGTCGAGGCGGACGGCCTTGTCGCCGTCGTACTCGATGGTGACCTGGGTCTTGCCGTCGGGGCGCAGGTACGGGATCGTCCCGTTCTTGCGGACCTCGGTGAGACGGCGGGAGAGGCGGTGCGCCAGGGTGATCGGCAGCGGCATGAGCTCGGGCGTCTCGTCGGACGCGTAGCCGAACATCAGGCCCTGGTCACCGGCGCCCTGCTTGTCCAGGGAGTCCTCGTCGCCCTCGACCCGGGCCTCGTACGCGGTGTCGACGCCCTGCGCGATGTCGGGAGACTGCGCACCGATGGACACCGACACGCCGCAGGAGGCGCCGTCGAAGCCCTTCTTGGAGCTGTCGTAGCCGATCTCCAGGATCTTGTCCCGGACGAGCTGGGCGATCGGCGCGTACGCCTTGGTGGTCACCTCGCCGGCCACGTGCACCTGGCCGGTCGTGATCAGCGTCTCCACGGCGACCCGGGAGGTCGGGTCCTCACGGAGGAGAGCGTCAAGGATGGTGTCGCTGATCTGGTCAGCGATCTTGTCGGGGTGTCCCTCGGTCACGGATTCCGAGGTGAACAGGCGGCGAGACACAGCGCTCCCTGGGGTTGCAGCGGCTGCTGACTGAAAGCCCCGGTCGGACCCGGGAACTTCCGGAAAGACTTGATTCCTGGAGTGTAACGGTCGGCTTCCGACAATCGTCACGCGATTCCGCAATTGGAGACCGCCCTCCCACCCTTCGAGATCAGTCGACGGGCGGATCCAGCCGTTCGGCGACCAGGCCCCAGACGACGTCCGCGAGCGCCTCCTTCGGACCCACCGGAACGGGCGTCTCACTGCCGTCCGAGCCCAGTACGACGGCCTCGTTGACGTCCTGGCCGAAGGCCTTGCCGTCCCCGACCTCGTTGACGACGAGCAGGTCGCAGCCCTTGCGGGCGAGCTTCGCCCGGCCGTTGGCGAGCACCTCGTCGGTCTCCGCCGCGAAACCCACGACCAGTTGGCCCGAACGGGGACGGTGGGCCGAGAGCTCGGCCAGGATGTCCGGGTTGCGGACGAGCTCGACGGGCGGCTGCTCGACCCCGTCGACCTTCTTGATCTTGCCGGTGGCGTAGACCGCGGGGCGGAAGTCCGCCACCGCCGCGGCCATGACCACCGCGTCCGCCTCGGTGGACGCCGTCAGGACGGCGTCCCGGAGCTCCAGGGCGGTGGCCACCCGCACCACGTCCACCCCGGCCGGATCGGGCAGCTCGGCATTGGCCGAGATCAAGGTCACACGGGCACCACGCGCCGCAGCGGTCGCCGCGAGCGCGTACCCCTGCTTGCCGGAGGAGCGGTTGCCCAGGTAGCGGACCGGGTCGAGCGGCTCCCGGGTGCCGCCCGCCGAGACCACCACGTGCCGCCCGGCCAGGTCGGTCCGGACGCCGCCGTAGCGCAGCACCGCCCGGCAGGCGTCGAAGATCGCGGACGGCTCGGGGAGCCGCCCCTTGCCGGTGTCCTTGCCGGTCAGCCGCCCGCTGGCGGGCTCCAGCACGATCACGCCCCGGCGGCGCAGCGTGGCGACGTTCTCCCGGGTGGCCGGGTGCTCCCACATCTCGGTGTGCATCGCGGGTGCCAGGACGACCGGGCAGCGCGCGGTGAGCAGGGTGTTGGTGAGCAGGTCGTCGGCGAGCCCGTGGGCGGCCCTGGCCATCAGGTCGGCGGTGGCGGGGGCGACCACGACCAGGTCGGCGCTCTGCCCGATCCGCACGTGCGGCACCTCGTGGACGCGTTCCCAGGTCGCGGTGGCGGCCGGGCGCCCGGAGAGCGCGGCCCAGGTGGCCTCGCCGACGAAGTGCAGCGCCGCCTCGGTGGGCACCACGGTGACCTGGTGGCCGGACTCGGTGAACCTGCGCAGCAGCTCGCACGCCTTGTACGCGGCGATGCCGCCGCTGACGCCGAGGACGACGCGCGGTGCGCCCGCCTGCTCCGTGCTGCCGCCCATGATCCCCATCTCTCCTCGCTCGGTGCGTGCTCACCCTACGGCCCGTCGGCGATCACCCGCACGGTGGCACCCCCACGGCCCCCGACAGCAACGCCGCAGGGCCCGTCGGAGCGAACTCCGACGGGCCCTGCGG
Organism: Kitasatospora sp. NPDC002965; assembly: GCF_040611255.1. Lineage (NCBI taxonomy): Bacteria > Bacillati > Actinomycetota > Actinomycetes > Kitasatosporales > Streptomycetaceae > Kitasatospora > Kitasatospora sp. NPDC002965. The sequence goes on from NZ_JBEXNT010000152.1 coordinate 18,271, forward strand.
GCGAAGGCGGGTGCCTCAGGCGGCCTCGATCGCCTCGGCGGTCAGCATGCCTGCGTTGATCTCGCGCAGCGCGATCGACAGCGGCTTCTCGTGCACGTGGGTGTCGACCAGCGGGCCGACGTACTCCAGCAGGCCCTCGCCGAGCTGGGAGTAGTACGCGTTGATCTGACGGGCACGCTTGGCCGCGTAGATCACCAGGCTGTACTTGGAGTCGGTGGCCTCAAGCAGCTCGTCGATCGGCGGGTTGATGATGCCCTCGGGCGCGGTCATGGAAGAGGACACGCGAAAACCTTCCGAAAGGGTGGAAAAGACAAAAGCTCAGCCTACACCGAGCAAGGCTAGCAGTTCGGTCGCCACCTGCTCGACGGAGGTGTTGACGAGCGTGCTGTCGAACTCCGGCTCGGCGGCCAGCTCGACCTTCGCCGCCTCCAGGCGCTTCTCGATCACGTCCTGCGGCTCGGTGCCGCGGCCGGTGAGCCGGCGGACCAGCTCGTCCCAGCTCGGCGGAGCCAGGAAGACGAGCTGTGCCTCGGGCATGGACTCGCGCACCTGGCGGGCGCCCTGCAGGTCGATCTCCAGCAGCACGGGCTCGCCGCGCTCCAGCTTCTCCAGGACCGCGGAGCGCGGCGTGCCGTAGCGGTTGCCCGCGAACACGGCCCACTCCAGCAACTCGCCGTTGGCGATCAGCTTGTCGAACTCGTCGTTGTCGACGAAGTGGTACTGGACCCCGTTCTGCTCGCCCGGCCTCGGGTGGCGGGTCGTCGCCGACACCGAGAGCCAGACCTCGGGGTGCTGCTTCCTCATATGAGCGACGACCGTGCTCTTGCCGACCCCCGAGGGGCCGGAGAGCACGGTCAGCCGCGGACGCTCACTCATGCACCGATTATCCCGGATCGCGGACGATCCCGGGACCACGGGGCACGGTCAGGCGGCACCGCCGCCGAACTCCCGCTCCAGGGAGGCGATCTGGTTGGTTCCGAGACCACGGACACGCCGGCTCTCGCTGATACCGAGCCGCTCCATGATCTGCTTGGCCCGAACCTTGCCGACGCCCGGAAGGGACTCCAGCAGGGCGGAGACCTTCATCTTGCCGATCACGTCGTTGTCAGCCTTGCCGGCCTTGATCACCTCGTGCAGCGAGGCGCCGGAGTGCTTGAGCCGGTTCTTCACCTCGGCGCGCTCCCGGCGAGCCTCGGCGGCCTTGGCGAGCGCGGCGGTGCGCTGTTCAGGGGTAAGGGGCGGAAGAGCCACGCCGTTCACCTCAGGTGTGGATGGAAGGGATTGAACTATGACTGGTTTGGTTCCCAGGACACCGGTCCACAGGGCGAACTCGCCGCCCCTGACCTGCGAGAGCAACGAGTTTCGCGGCTCTTCGATGACCTATCGCCGGACACTACCCGGATTGCGGCGCCGCGTCAGGAAAAGAACACGAAAAGTCCTGGTCAGCCAAGGCCGACCAGGACTTTCCCGGGCAAAATGACCGCGATTGCGGACCTTTGGCGCCACCGATGTGACGGCGCTCACGTCAACTCCTGAGATGGCGCGCCGCCCCGTCGCGCCACTTGCCCGCCCGCCTGCGGACCGTGCCGGGGCGGTTTCGGAGCGACACCGGCCCCGACGGGCGCGCGCGGCGGCGAATCCCGCCGCCTCGGGCGCTACTTGACCGCGTCCGCGTACTCCTGCACGAAACGGTCGGCCGCCGCCCGCAGCGCCTCGACCGAGGGGCCCTGCTTCAGCACGTCGCGGCTCACGCTCGGCACCACGTTGCGCACCGAGTCGCCGAAGACCCGCGGCAGGTCCGCCATGGTCGCGCCCTGGGCGCCGATCCCGGGGGCGAGCAGCGGGCCGTTGATCGCCAGGTCCACCCCGGCGTCGGCCAGGGTCGCACCGACCACCGCGCCGAACGAGCCGAGCGGCTCGGCGCCGGCGTTCTCGGCGGCCAGCTGCCGCAGCACGGAGGCGGCCACCGGCAGGCCGTCGGAGCCGACCGCGCGCTGCACCTCGGCGCCCTCCGGGTTGGAGGTGAGCGCCAGCGCGAAGACGCCCGCGCCGTGGGCCGTGGCCAGGTCCAGCGCCGGGCGCAGCGAGCCGAAGCCCAGGTAGGGGCTGACGGTGACGGCGTCGGAGAAGAGCGGGCTGCCGGGCGCGAGGAACGCCTCGGCGTAGGCGGCCATGGTGGAGCCGATGTCCCCGCGCTTGGCGTCCATCAGGACCAGCGCGCCGGCCGACCGGGCCTCCTCGACGGACTTCTCCAGGACGGCGACGCCCCGGGAGCCGAAGCGCTCGAAGAAGGCGGCCTGCGGCTTGAGCACGGCCACCCGGCCGGCCAGGGCCTCGACCACGGTGCGGCTGAAGGTCTCCAGGCCCGCGACGGAGTCCTCCAGGCCCCAGGCGGCGAGCAGGGAGGCGTGCGGGTCGATGCCGACGCAGAGCTGGCCGCGGGCGTCGAGGGCGTGGCGCAGCCGGGCGCCGAAGGGGGCGAGGGTCATGACGTCCTTCCGGGGAGGTGAGGGGGGTTCAGGCGGCCTTGGGCGCGTCGACCGCGCTGCCGACGGCGGCGGCCAGGTTGCGGAAGCCGCCGGCCCGGACGCGGGCGGAGAGGCCCTTGTGGATGCGGCGGCACCAGAACGGGCCCTCGTAGATGAAGGCGCTGTAGCCCTGGACCAGGTCGGCTCCGTGGATGATCCGCTGCCAGGCGTCCTCGGCGGTCTCGATGCCGCCGACGGAGACCAGGACGAGCCGGCCCTCGGTGCGGGCGCGCAGCCGCTGGAGGACCTCCAGCGCGCGGCCCTTGAGCGGGGCGCCGGAGAGGCCGCCCATGCCGATCTCCTCGACCCGGTCCGCGGGGGTGCGCAGGCCCTCGCGGCCGATCGTGGTGTTGGTGGCGATGATGCCGTCGAGGCCCAGCTCCAGGGCGAGGTCGGCGACGGCGTCGACGTCCTCGTCGGCCAGGTCGGGGGCGATCTTGACCAGCAGCGGCACGCGGTGCGGGGTGGTCCGGTCGGCGGCCTCGCGGACGGCGCCGAGCAGCGGGCCGAGGTGCGAGACGGCCTGGAGGTTGCGCAGCCCGGGGGTGTTCGGCGAGCTGACGTTGACCACCAGGTAGTCGGCGTACCGGGCGAGCCGCTCGGTCGACTTGACGTAGTCGGCGATCGCGTCGGCCTCCTCGACGACCTTGGTCTTGCCGATGTTGACGCCGACGACCGGGGTCGAGGTGGTGTGCGGGCGGGCGGCCAGCCGGGCGGCGACCCGGGCCGAGCCCTGGTTGTTGAAGCCCATCCGGTTGATCAGGGCGCGGTCCTCGACCAGCCGGAAGAGCCGCGGGGCCGGGTTGCCGGGCTGGGCCTCACCGGTGACGGTCCCGATCTCGACGTAGTCGAAGCCGAGCATCGACAGGCCGTCGATGCCGACGCCGTTCTTGTCGAAACCGGCCGCGAGGCCGAACGGGCCGGGCAGGTCGAGGCCGAGGGCGCCGGTGTGCAGCGCGCGGTCGCGGGGGGCCAGCACCAGCCGGACCAGGCCGCGCAGGCCGGGCACCGAGGAGGCGAGCCGGACCCAGAAGAAGGCGAGGTGGTGGGCCTTCTCCGGGTCCATCTTCTTGAAGACGAGGTCGAACAGCAGCTTGTACACAAAGTCCTCCCAGGGCATGGAAGTGGGGGGCACCCGGCGGTACTGGTGCCCCCCACTGCGGTGGTGCTACTTGGCGCGGCCGGCGTTGATCAGCTCGGCGTGCTCCTGGAGCGACATGACGCCGACCTCGTCGCGCAGCAGCCGGTCGATGCCCTGGACGGCGGCGCCCATGGCCTGCACGGTGGTCAGGCAGGGCACCGAGCGGGCGACGGCGGCGGTGCGGATCTCGTAGCCGTCGAGGCGGCCGCCGGT
>NZ_JBEXNT010000153.1:0-21512 GCF_040611255.1 Kitasatospora sp. NPDC002965
GCCGCGGGCCGGGGGCGCGGCGGAGCCGCCGGGCGCACCCGGGCCGGGTGGTCCGGCGGGCGGCGCGCCACTGCCCGGATCGGGCCTGGCCAGGGTGGAGCCGTCCCGCGCGACCCGCTCGTCGGTCCGGCCGATCAGCCAGTCCCGGCTCGGCACGACCAGCCCGGCCGGGGTGAAGGCGATCCGGCGCAGCTCCGACTGCGGGCCGTTGTCCTTGCGCCACATGCTCGCCACGATGTCCACCGCCTCCTGCGGCGTCTCGGCGAACTCCAGGCCCGCGTAGACCGGGGCGCAGGCGTCCAGGCCGAGGTCCTGGGCGGTGAGGCGGCGGCCGAGCCGGCGGGTGAACACCTCGGCGATCAGTGCCGGGGTGGCGCCGCGCGGCTGCTGGCCGCGGAGCCAGCGGGTGACCGAGGTCTTGTCGTACCGCAGGTCCAGGCCGTGCTCCAGGCCGAGCTGGTCGACCCGGCGGGCCAGCCCGGCGTGCGAGAAGCCCGCCTCCTCGATCAGGGCGGCCAGTTGGAGGTTCTGCGTGGCCGACCCGGAGTGGCCGCCCGACTGACCTCCCGTCCGGCCCGCCGGACGGCCGCCCGCGGGGTCGACCTGGGCCGGCCGGGGCGGCTCGTCGGCGGTGGCGAGCGCGGTCGGGTGCCGGTCGGGCGTGGCCTGGACGGGAAGCCGCAGCTCGTCGGCGGTCGGGGTGTCGGGGGCGTCCGGAAGGGCCCGGCCGACCGGACCTCGGTGCTGGTCGAGCGGGTCGAGCGGTCCGTACGCCGGGCTGTCGGTTACAGGCCTTTGGGGCATAGTCAGTCAACACCTCTCGGACGCCGCACCGGCTCCACCAGCGGTTCGGCTGCCTGTGGCGACGCCCCCTGTCGGGAATCGGCGTGAATGTAGCGAGCATTCGGGCGCTATGGGTGGTTCTGACCGAGCAATCCTCCGAACGGGTGAAGCATCCGCGCCCATTGTGGGGAAGACGCCCGACGATCGGTTTGGCTTTCACGACTCCTCCCGCCGATGGACCGTCATGACGGTGATCACCACAGTTCACCCTGATGCTGTAGGGGTTCGCCACATAGGAGGGAAGCCGCCGGATTCCTACCGTTCTGGGCCATGGACACCACTTCAGACCGCCCGCTCGACGGCCGCACCGCCCTGGTCACCGGGGCCGCCTCGGGCATCGGCCGCGCCTGCGCCGAAGCCCTCGCCGCGGCCGGCGCCCGGGTCTACGTCGTCGACGTCGCCGGCGAGCCCGCCCGCCGGCTCGCCGAGCGGATCGGCGGCGTCGCCCACGTCGCCGACCTCTCCGACCCGGAGGCGGTGGAGGCGCTGCCGGCCGACGCCGACATCGTGGTCAACAACGCGGGCCTCCAACACGTCGCACCCTTGCACGAGTTCCCGGTCGACCGGTTCCTGCTGATCCAGCGGGTGATGGTCGAGGCGCCGTTCCGGATCCTGCGCCGGACCCTCCCGCACATGTACGCGCGGGAGTGGGGGCGGGTGGTCAACGTCTCCTCCGTCCACGGCCTGCGGGCCAGCGCCTTCAAGTCCGCCTACGTGACCGCCAAGCACGCGCTGGAGGGGCTGAGCAAGACGGTGGCGCTGGAGGGCGCGCCGTACGGCGTCACCAGCAACTGCGTCAACCCGGGCTACGTCCGGACCCCCCTGGTGGAGCGTCAGATCGCCGACCAGGCGCTCGCCCACGGCATCCCCGAGGACGAGGTGGTGGAACGGATCATGCTCGACCGCACCGCCGTCAAGCGCCTGATCGAACCCGACGAGGTCGCCCGGCTGGTCCTCTGGCTCTGCTCGCCGCACGCCTCCTACGTCACCGGCGCCAGCCTCCCGATCGACGGCGGCTGGACCGCCCGTTGACCGCACGGCGAAGACCGGAGGGCGGACGTGGGTCGGGGCCGAGGGCCGCCGACTGCTCGGCGTCCGCAGCGGCAAGGGCCCGGGGATCCCCGGTCGGAGCACCGCGCAGGTGCCGTGGTCGCGACCACTCGTCGGCGGCCCGGCCGGCTCGTCGGGCATCGCGACTACCGCGTCAACCGCGCGGTCGGGCGTCCCACCCTCCGGGGCCTATGGCCCTCTCGCCCATATCGCTGCCCCTTGATGTATCGGCCTCCACCATAGGATCCGGGCAGGGGAGTTCCTACCTTGTGGCAACACCGTCCCCCAGCCGGAAGTGGTGACCATGAGCAGCGCCGACGCCCCGAAGGACACGAGAGGTTCACTGCCACGAGTCGTGGCCGCCAGCCTCATAGGAACGACGATCGAGTGGTACGACTACTTCCTGTACGGAACGGCGGCGGCGCTGGTGTTCGGGAAGCTGTTCTTCCCGAACAGCGATCCGCTGACCGGCACTCTGCTCTCCTTCCTCACCTACGCCATCGGGTTCGCGGCCCGGCCGCTCGGGGCCCTGGTGTTCGGGCACTTCGGGGACCGGGTGGGGCGGAAGAAGCTGCTCGTGGTGAGCCTGCTGCTGATGGGCGGGTCGACCACCCTGATCGGCTGTCTGCCGACGTACGAATCGATCGGGGCGACGGCGCCGGTCCTGCTCACCGTGCTGCGGCTGGTGCAGGGGTTCGCGCTCGGCGGCGAGTGGGGCGGCGCGGTGCTGCTGGTGTCGGAGCACGGCGACGCCCGGCGGCGCGGGTTCTGGGCGTCCTGGCCGCAGAGCGGCGCACTGGCCGGGAACCTGCTGGCGGCCGGCGTCCTGTCGCTGCTGACCACCGTGCAGTCGGAGGAGGCCTTCCTCTCCTGGGGCTGGCGGGTGCCGTTCCTGCTGTCTGCGGTGCTGGTCGGCGTCGGGCTGTGGATCCGGCTGGCGGTGGACGAGTCGCCGCTGTTCAAGCAGGCCCTGGCCCGGGCCGAGGCGCGCGAGGCGGCCCTGGGGAAGCCCGAACAGACGCCGCTGGTGGCGGTGTTGCGACACCACTGGCGGGAGGTGCTGGTGGCGATGGGCGCCCGCATGGCGGAGAACATCTCGTACTACGTCATGACCACGTTCGTCCTCGCCTACGCCGTCAACCACGTCCACCTGCCGAAGCAGACCGCGCTCAACGCCGTGCTGATCGCCTCGGCGATCCAGTTCGCCCTGATCCCGGTCTTCGGGGCGCTCTCCGACCGGGTCGGGCGCAAACCGGTGTACCTGGTCGGCGCGGTGGGCGTCGGCGCCTGGGCGTTCGTCTTCTTCGGACTGGTCGACACCAGGTCCTTCAGCTCGCTCCTGCTGGCGGTGACCGTCGGACTGGTCTTCCACAGCGCGATGTACGCGCCCCAGGCCGCCTTCTTCTCCGAGCTGTTCGCCACCCGGATGCGCTACTCGGGCGCCTCGATCGGCGCCCAGTTCGCCTCGGTCGCGGCGGGCGCGCCCGCCCCGCTGATCGCCACCGCGCTGCTGAAGGACCACGGGAGCTCCACCCCGATCTCGGTGTACGTGGCGATCGCCGCCGTGATCACCGTGCTGGCCGTGCTCTGCGGACGGGAGACGCGGGGGCACGACCTGGCGGAGGCGGAGGAGGGGACGTCGGGGGACGCGGCGGCGGAGGCCGGACAGGGGACGGCGACGGCGGCAAAGCCGGCAACCGCCTGACACCACGGGCGGCCTGACGCGACGTACGGCGGCCTGCGCTCACGACGGGCGAGCGCAGGCCGCCCGCGGGCACCCGGGCTGACCAGCTACGATCGCGCTTCCCTCCCCAGGGCTTGAGACCCACTGCCGATTGGCGGCCGCACCCGTGAACGACCGCGCCATCAACGACCGCGCCATCAATGACCTCGCCGCGAACGACCGCGCCGCGAACGACCTTCAGCCCGGCTCGGCGCCGGCGCTCCGGAAGCTCCTCGACCTGCTCGCCTCCGGCGCCGCCACCGAGGACTTCACCGACGTGCTCGCCGAAGCCCGCCGCCGGGGTGCGCCGCCCGCCGTCCTGGACGAGATCGACGAGGCCACCTGGCAGGCGCTGCGCGTGCACCGGACGCTGCGTCAGCACCGCCGCCGCGAGGCCGAGCTGACCGCCCTCTTCGACACCGCCGGGGACCTCGCCGCCTCCCGGGACCTCGACACCGTGCTGCAGGCCATCGTCCGCCGGGCCCGCATGCTGCTCGGCACCGACACCGCCTACCTGACCCTCCCGGACGAGGCCGCCGGCGACACCTACATGCGGGTCACCGACGGCTCGGTGTCCGTCCTCTTCCAGACCCTGCGGCTCAGCCTCGGCGACGGACTCGGCGGGCTGGTCGCACAGACCGCCCGCCCGTACGCCTCCCCCGACTACCGCGCCGACGACCGGTTCCACCACACCGGCACCATCGACGCGGGCGTCCTGGACGAGGGCCTGGTGGCGATCATCGGAGTGCCTCTGCTGCTCGGCGGCCGGGTCATCGGCGTCCTGTTCGCCGCCGACCGCTCGCCGCGCACCTTCTCCCCCGACGAGGTCGCGCTGCTCTGCACCCTGGCCGCACACGCCGCGATCGCCCTGGACACCGCCAAGTCGCTGGCCGACACCCGGGCCGCGCTCGCCGAGCTGAACACCGCCAACGCGCTGATCCGCGCCCACTCCGACGCCGTCCAGCGCGCCGAGCAGGGCCACGACCGGCTGACCGACCTGGTCCTGCGCGGTGCCGAGGTGCCGGACGTGGCGGCCGCCGTGGCCGCCCTCCTCGGCGGCGGGATAACGGTCCTGGACGCCGAGGGCGAGCCGCTGGCCGGGCGGTCCGGGCCCGGAGCCGGGCTCGCCGAAGCCGCCGCCGCGTCCCGCGCCGAGGGCCGCTCGGTCCCGCACGGCGACGCCTGGGTCTGCGCGGTACTGGCCGGCCAGGAGCAGCTCGGCACCCTGGTGCTGCGCGGTCGCCCGGACCTCGACGACGCCGACCGGCGGCTGTTCGAGCGGGCCGGTGTGGTGACCGCGCTGCTCCTGCTGCTGCGCCGTTCGGTCGCCGAGACGGAGAACCGGGTCCGCGGCGAACTGCTGACGGACCTGCTCACCGCCCCCGACCGGGACCCGGCCGGGCTGACCGCGCGCGGCCGGCGGCTCGGTGTGGACCTCGGCCGACCGCACCTGGTCCTGGTCGCCGAACCGGCCGAACCGGCCGAACCGGCCGGTGGAACCACGACGGCGGGCACGGCCTCCACCGCCGCCGGCGACCGCTCCCGGCTGGCCGGCGCGGCCGGACGGTACCTGTTCGGCTCCAGGGGGATCAGCGCGGAGCACGGCGAGGCGGTGGTGCTGCTCGTCCCCGACGGCGCCGACGAGGGCGGGGACGCCGCCCTGCGGGCGGCCGAGCAGGCCGCCGAGCGGCTCGCCCGGCTGGCCGGGTTCCCGGTCACCGTGGGCGCCGGCCGCCCCGCCGCCGGACCGGTGGCGCTCGCCGCCGCCCACGCCGAGGGCCTGCGCTGCGTGCGGGCACTGCGGGTCCTGGGCCGGGCCGGGGACGGCGCCTCGGCCCGGGCGCTCGGCTTCCTCGGCGTCCTGCTCGGCGACGGCCACGACGTGGACGGCTTCGTCCGGGCGACGCTCGGCCCGCTGCTGGACTACGACGGCCGGCGCGGCACCGAGCTGGTCCGCACCCTGCGCGCCTACTTCGACTGCGGCGGCAGCCTCACCCGGGCCAAGGACGAGCTGCACGTCCACGTGAACACGGTGGTGCAGAGGCTGGACCGGGTCGAAGTGCTGCTGGGACGGGACTGGAACCACCCCGAGCGCTCGCTGGAGCTCCAGCTGGCCCTCCGGCTGCAGCTGCTCTCGGACACCTGAGCGGCCACGGCGGCGGCGACCGGGTCGCGGGCCGGGCGCGGGCCGGGGGCGAGCACGGGGGGCGAGCACGGCCGCAGGCACCTGGACGGCCCCTCGGCGGGCGGGCGTACAGTGGCCAGGTTGGTCTCGAACGCCTGGCAAGGAGCAGTTGGTGAGCGAGAACGTACGTTTCGTGCGGATGGGCATAGGCGAGGGCTCCGTGCCCTACCAGGAGGCCTGGGAGGAGCAGCAGCGGCTGCACGCCCTGCGGGTCGCGGACGAGATCCCGGACACGGTGCTGCTGCTGGAGCACCCGCCGGTGTACACCATGGGCAAGCGCACCAACCCCGCCGACCTGCCGCTGGACGGCACCCCGGTGGTCGAGGTCAACCGGGGCGGCGAGATCACCTGGCACGGCCCGGGCCAGCTGGTCGGCTACCCGATCGTGAAGCTGCCCGATCCGATCGACGTGATCGCGTACGTGCGCCGGCTGGAGGAGGCCCTGATCCGCGCCTGCGGCGCGTTCGGCGTGGAGACCACCCGGATCGAGGGCCGCAGCGGCGTCTGGGTGCTGGGCGACAGCATCCCGGACGCGGTGGTGGACCCGTCACAGGTGGTGGACATCGGCAAACTCACGCTGCGGATGGGCCTGCCGCTGGGCATCGACCCGCGCCTCGCCGGCCCCGAGTACGCGCCCTCCAACGCCGGGCAGCGCGGCGACGACCGCAAGCTCGCCGCGATCGGCGTCCGGGTCGCGCGCGGGGTGACCATGCACGGCTTCGCGCTCAACTGCGACCCGGACATGACCTGGTTCGACAAGATCGTGCCGTGCGGCATCCGGGACGCCGGCGTCGCCTCGCTGGCCGGTGAGCTGGGACGGGACCTCCCGGTCGCCGAGGCGTTGCCGCTGGTCGAGAAGCACCTGGCCGAGGTGCTCGCGGAACTCCCGGAACCGGCACTCCGCCACTGAGCTCCGGCCGCCGCCCACCGGGCCCGGCCCCGAACGCCCGCGCCCGGAGCCGCCGCCCCGAAGTCCCGGGCGGCTTCCGGGGAATCTACCCGCCGGTACCGCTGTTGCCCTGCGATTGCAGGGCCGCTGCCCCGACGAAGGCCGTACAAGCACAGGCGTACCCTGGGGGTACCCCGTCTAGTTCTAGGAGTCGCACGTGTCCGCTGTCGCACCCGACGGCAGGAAGCTTCTCCGCCTGGAGGTCCGCAACAGCGAGACCCCCATCGAGCGGAAGCCCGAGTGGATCAAGACCCGCGCGAAGATGGGCCCGGAGTACAACGCCCTCCAGTCGCTGGTGAAGAAGGAGGGGCTGCACACCGTCTGCCAGGAGGCCGGCTGCCCCAACATCTTCGAGTGCTGGGAGGACCGCGAGGCGACCTTCCTCATCGGCGGTGACCAGTGCACCCGCCGCTGCGACTTCTGTCAGATCGACACCGGCAAGCCCGCCGACTTCGACCGCGACGAGCCGCGCCGTGTCGCCGAGTCCATCGTCACCATGGACCTCAACTACGCCACCATCACCGGCGTGGCCCGCGACGACCTGCCGGACGGCGGCTCCTGGCTGTACGCCGAGACCGTCCGCCAGGTGCACGCGATGACGGCGGGCCGCGAGAGCGGCCGCACCGGCGTCGAGCTGCTGATCCCCGACTTCAACGCGGTGCCCGAGCAGCTCGCCGAGGTCTTCTCGTCCCGCCCCGAGGTGCTGGCGCACAACGTCGAGACGGTGCCGCGGATCTTCAAGCGGATCCGCCCGGCGTTCCGCTACGAGCGCTCCCTGGACGTCATCACGCAGGCCCGGGCCGCCGGCCTGGTCACCAAGTCCAACCTGATCCTGGGCATGGGCGAGACCCGCGAGGAGGTCAGCCAGGCGCTGGCCGACCTGGTCGGGGCCGGTTGCGAGCTGATCACCATCACCCAGTACCTGCGCCCCTCGCTGCGCCACCACCCGGTGGAGCGCTGGGTCAAGCCGCACGAGTTCGTCGAGCTGCAGCAGGAGGCCGAGGAGCTCGGCTTCGCCGGGGTCATGTCCGGCCCGCTGGTGCGCTCGTCGTACCGCGCCGGGCGGCTGTACCGGCAGGCGCTGGAGCACCGCGCGCAGCACGAGCAGGCGGCGGTCTGAGCCGCGCTCCGGTGCGGGCCGACGGTTTTACGCCATCGGAGGGGCGGAGCTTCGGCTCCGCCCCTTTCGCTTCACCGGGCTTTGACTGCCTGGTCACGGACTGGTAACACGGGGTGGGGACGATGAGTCCGCCGCGGTCGTTCGATTTTTCTCGGCCACGAGACGTGGTGGCCGCGCGGACGCGGGGACGAACGGGTCCTCGCAGGAAAACTTCCGAGCCACGAGAGGAGCTGTTCGGCATGCGGGTCGGTATCCGGTCGGTGGGCACCGCGCTGCGGCTGGCCGAGAGCGTGCTGCTGGCGGGCGGCCAGCGCCAGGCCCGGCGGAATGCCTGGTCAGCGGTCTGCGAGAACCGCCAGTACGCGGCGGACAGGGAGCGGGACTCGCTCGTCGCGACCGCCCGGGCGAAAGCCGCGGGCCGCTGACGGAGCCCCTGCGGGACGCCGTCGAAGGCGCCGGTACGAGCACGCACGGGTCACGGTTCGGGGCGAACGGGTACCCGGGCTTGGATATCCCGTACCCACGCCACGTACCATGAGCGTTATGGCGAGGGAAACATCCGAGAACCCCGGGCGACTGAAGCAGATCCGCCTGGCGTACACCATGACCAAGAAGGTCGACACCAAGATCGGCCTGATCATCGCCGGCGTCGGCCTGCTGACCTTCGGCGTGTTCCTCGCCATCGGCTTCGCGATCGACCACCCTGTCTACCTGGGCATCCTGGGCTTCATCGTGGCGTTCCTCGCCATGGCGATCGTCTTCGGGCGCCGGGCCGAGCGCGCAGCGTTCGGACAGATGGAGGGGCAGCCGGGAGCGGTCGCGGCGGTACTGAACAACATCCGACGGGGCTGGAGCGCGAACTCCACCCCGGTCGCGGTCACCCGCAACCAGGACGCGGTCTACCGCGCCGTGGGCCGGGCCGGTATCGCGCTGATCGGCGAGGGCAACCCGAACCGGGTCCGCCAGCTGCTGGCGTCGGAGAAGAAGAAGATGGCGCGGATCGTCGGCGACGTTCCGGTGCACGACATCGTGGTGGGCACCGGCGAGGGCGAGATTCCGCTCAAGAAGCTGCAGATCCACCTGATGCGCCTGCCCCGTGCCATCACCGCCGCCCAGGTCACCGAGACCAACGACCGCCTGCGGGCGCTGGGCGACCTGCTCTCCAAGGCGCCGATCCCCAAGGGCCCGATGCCCAAGGGCGCCCGGATGCCCAAGGGTGGCCAGGCCCGCTGACCCCCTCCCCTTACGACACGGAACGGCCCCGCCGCGGTAACTCCGCAGCGGGGCCGTTCCGTGTTTCCGGTCGGTGATCAGGGGGTCGCGGTCCGGGCGGTCAGATCCGGACCTCGACCGTGCCGACCGCCTTGTCGTGCAGACCCCGGGTGTCGCGGTCCCAGACCAGGGCCGGCACCACCAGGCAGAGCAGCAGCGTGCGCAGCAGCACCTGCGGGATGGTGGCGCGGCTGCCGTCCAGGCGGACCACCCGCAGGCCGAACAGCCGCTTGCCGACGGTCGTCCCCGTCGTGGCGATCAGCAGGACGGTGACGGTGAAGAACAGCGGGGTCGTCCACAGGTTCGCCGAGGCCGGCGATCCCTTGGAGACCAGCCCGAAGGCGACCAGCGCGACCAGCCAGCCGTCGACGAACAGCGCGCCCATCCGGCGGCCGGGGCCGCCGACCGAGCCGGGGCCCTCCTGGGGCAGCCCGAGGCGCTCACCGCGGTAGCCGAAGTCGGCGCCCATCTTCTCGGCGGCCGCTTTCGGGCCGTCGATCCACGATCCCAACGCTTCTCTGGTGTCCACCGATCCACACTAACCGGGCATACACCCGGCACCGCCACCGGCTCCCCCGAGGAGTCCCGGAGAACTCCCGGGGTAGTCCCGAGGTAGTCCCGGGGTAGCCCACCGAAGAGTGAACCGCGTCACTCGGGCTTTCCGTCACCCTCTCCAAGTGGTCCAGACCACTTGGAGGGCCCCACCTGGGAGGGCGAGGCGTTTTGTCCAGACCCGTACGTCTTTGCCGCCCGCCCGACAACGGCGGTTAACATTCAGGAAACGACTGGGTCACCGGTCGGAAACGGGCCATTCCTAGGGTGAGCCCCATTCGCACGCCGAGGAGGACGAATGTTCAACAACGCCACCGAAGTGAAGCAGTTCATTCAGGACAACGACGTCAAGTTCGTCGATGTCCGGTTCTGCGACCTGCCGGGCGTCATGCAGCACTTCTCCGTACCTGCGGCGACCTTCGACCCGTCCGAGATCCTGATGTTCGACGGCTCGTCGATCCGTGGCTTCCAGGCCATCCACGAGTCGGACATGGCCCTGGTCCCCGACCTCGCCACGGCCCGGCTCGACCCGTTCCGCCAGGTGAAGCACCTCAACATCAACTTCTTCATCCAGGACCCGGTGACCGGCGAGGCCTACAGCCGCGACCCGCGCAACGTCGCCAAGAAGGCCGAGGCCTACCTCGCCTCCTCCGGCATCGCCGACACCGCCTTCTTCGGGCCCGAGGCCGAGTTCTACGTCTTCGACTCGGTGCGGTTCGACACCAGCGCCAACGCCTCCTACTACCACATCGACTCGGAGGCGGGCGCCTGGAACACCGGCTCCGCCGAGGGCGACGCGCGCGGCTACAAGGTCAAGTACAAGGGCGGCTACTTCCCCGTCCCGCCCGTCGACCACTTCGCCGACCTGCGCGCCGAGATGTCCCTGGAGCTGGCCAAGGCCGGCCTGGAGGTCGAGCGCCAGCACCACGAGGTCGGCACGGCCGGCCAGGCGGAGATCAACTACAAGTACAACACCCTGCTGCACGCCGCCGACGACCTGATGCTGTTCAAGTACATCATCAAGAACGTCGCCTGGCGCAACGGCAAGACGGCCACCTTCATGCCGAAGCCGATCTTCGGCGACAACGGCTCGGGCATGCACGTCCACCAGTCGCTGTGGACCGAGGGCTCCCCGCTCTTCTACGACGAGCAGGGCTACGCCGGGCTCTCCGACACCGCCCGCTACTACATCGGCGGTCTGCTCAAGCACGCCCCGTCGCTGCTGGCCTTCACCAACCCCTCGGTGAACTCCTACCACCGCCTGGTGCCCGGCTTCGAGGCCCCGGTCAACCTGGTCTACTCGCAGCGCAACCGCTCGGCGGCGATCCGCATCCCGATCACCGGCTCCAACGCCAAGGCCAAGCGCATCGAGTTCCGCGCGCCCGACCCGGCCTCCAACCCGTACCTGGCCTTCGCCGCCATGCTGATGGCCGGCCTGGACGGCATCAAGAACAAGATCGAGCCGCTGGAGCCGGTCGACAAGGACCTCTACGAGCTGGCCCCCGAGGAGCACGCCAACGTCCCCCAGGTGCCGGCCTCCCTCCCGGCCGTCCTGGAGGCCCTGGAGGCCGACCACGAGTACCTGCTCGCGGGCAACGTCTTCACGCCCGACCTGATCGAGACCTGGATCGACTTCAAGCGCACCCAGGAGATCGCCCCCATCGCCCTCCGGCCCCACCCGCACGAGTTCGAGCTCTACTACGACCTGTAGGCCGCGGACACCGCGACGCGTGTCCCGGCTGCGGCCGGGGGCGCGGGCGGGTCGGACACGCAGGCGCCCCCGGGCCCCGTCGCTCTCACCGGAGTGCGACGGGGCCCGGCGCCGTGCTGCGGGCGACTGGGCGGGTGGGGCGGCGGGAGCCGCGCGATACTGGGGTCATGGCGAAGAACACTCCGCCGCCGCACGCTCCGCCGACCGTCACGGTCAAGGGCCGGGCCCTGCGGCTGCGTACGATCGGGATCGCCGTCCTCGCGGTCCTCGCTGTCTGGTTCATCGCGGCCAACACGGAGTCGGTCTCGATCACCATGTGGGTCGTCGACGTCACGATGCCCCTGTGGGTGGTCCTGACCGTGACCCTGGTGGTCGGCCTGATCATCGGCTTCTTCCTCGCCCGGCGCCGCCCGAAGGGCTAGCGGCCTACCGCCGCGGTGTGCGGGAGGGGGCCGCCGGGCGCATCCGGGCCCTCGGTCGGCTCGGCGGTGCGGCGGCGTCGGCTGCCGTGGGGGCGAAGCGCAGCAGGAGCATGGCGGCGTCGTCGTCCAGGCGGTTGCCGGTGTGCTCCACGAGGGCGCGGCGCAGGTCGGTGAGGGCCTCGGGCAGGTCGTCGTGGTCCAGGAGCGCGCCGCGTTCCCGGAGGGGGAAGAAGTCCCCGTCGCCGTTGCGGGCCTCCGCGGTGCCGTCGGTGTAGAAGAGGATCCGGTCCCCGTGGCGCAGCCGCACCGTGCAGGTCCCGGGGCCTTCCGCGTCGGGGAACGGCAGGCCCAGGGGCAGGCCCGGCAGGTCCGGCTCCGCGAGGCGGGTGGTGCCGTCCGCCCGGCGGACCAGGGGCGGCGGGTGGCCGAAGTTCACCAGGGTGACCTGGCCGGTGTGACTGCAGTCGGCGATCACCGCGGTGACGAACTCGTCCCCGCCGGTCCGGCGCGCCAGCCGCTCCTCGATCCGGTCGGCGACGGTCCGGAGGTCGTTCGTGGTGGTGGGGGCGGACTCGCGGAACGCCTGGAGGACCGCGACGGCGCCGGTGACCGCCGGCAGGCCCTTGCCCTGGACGTCCCCGACGATGACGCGGACACCGCCGGGCACCGGGATGGCCTCGTAGAAGTCTCCGCCGATCCGGGCGCCGGCCGCGGCGGAGGTGCAGGAGACGGCCAGGTCGAGCGAACCGTTGCGGGCGGGCACCGGGCCGAGGATGAAGTTCTGGGCGACGTCGGCGACGGCCTGCGCGTCGGCCAGGTCGCGTTCGGCCAGGCGGCGCTGCTCCTCGGCGTCCCTCCGGTGCGCCTCGGCCCGGCGGTGGGCGCCGGAGGCGTAGGCGCCCGCGGCCGTCACGGCGACCACCGCGCCGTAGGCCACGAAGGCGCGCTCCGAGGTCGGGATGCCGTTGACGGCCGCTGCCCCCAGGCAGGCGAGGAGCGCGGTGGTTCCGACGAGGAGGACCCGCCGGGGCGCGGAGCCCACGGCGGCGAGGGCCGGTGGCGCCGCCAGCAGGGCGAGCAGGATCGTGGCGCCGACCAGGACGTCGAGCGCCGTCACGACGGCGATCAGCGCGTACGGCAGGAGGGCGTCCGTGGGTATGCGGGGGCGCACGGGGCGGGCGTCCATCGGGTGTTCCCTTCGGGCGGGTGCTCGGGGAGCCGAACCCCGCCCAGCCCGACGGGGCGGCTGACGGGCACCCCCCGGATCCCTCTCCTCAGGGACAAAGGATAGGTAGAGCGACAGACGAACGGGAGGAAACCGGAGCAAATGTGGTCGATCCGCCAAACACTCCTCGTGGCCGAAGGCAGGACAAGGGCGGGGGCGGGGGCGGGGACGAACGAACGCCGAGGGGCGGCTCCCGTGCGTCAGCGGACCGTGACGGGGAGCGTGTCGAAGCCCCGCAGGACGAGGCGGTCACGGCGGGTCGGCACGCCGCCGGGGGCCAGCCTCGGGAAGCGGTCGAGGAGGGCGGGCACGGCGACGTCCGCCTCCAGGCGGGCGAGCTGGCTGCCGAGGCAGAAGTGCGGCCCGCCGCCGAAGCTGAGCGGCTGGCTGTCCGTCCGGGTCGGGTCGAAGCGCTCGGGGCGCAGGTAGCGGGTCGGGTCGTGGTTGGCCGCGCCCAGCATGACGAACACCACCGTGCCGGGCGGCGCGGGCAGGTCGGCCACCGTCAGCCCGTCGGCGGCGGCGACCCGGGTGGTGAGCTGGACCGGCGAGTCGAAGCGCAGCACCTCGTCCGTGAAGAGCCCCGGGGGCAGCGCACCGGTGCGCAGCCCGTCCGCGGCCTCCGGGTGGTGGAAGAGCTGGGAGAGGCCGTTGCCGAGCAGGTTGGTGGTGGTCTCGAATCCGGCCACCAGGAGCAGGACGAGGTTGCTCAGCAGCTCCTGGCCGGAGATCCGGTCCGGGGAGTCTGCGGCGATCCGGGCCAGGTCGCTGACCAGGTCGCCGGTCGGGCGGGCCAGTCGTTCGGCGACCAACCCGGTGAAGTAGGAGGACAGTTCCTCGGCGGCGGTGTCGGCGGAGTCGAGTTCGGCGAGGTCCTCGACCAGCTCCAGGGCGATGGTGAGGTCCGACGCCAGGGTGCGGAAGCGGTATCGGTCCGCGGCCGGGACGCCGAGCAGTTCACAGATCACCTCGACCGGCAGCCGGAAGGCGAAGGCCTCCATGAAGTCGACCGGAGAGCCGTCGGCACCCCGCTCGGCCATCTCGCCGAGCAGCCGCCCCACCGCCGTCGCGATCGTCGGGCGGAGCGCCGCCACCCGGCGGGCGTTGAAGGCCGAGGCGATCAGCGAACGGACCCGGGCGTGGTCGGGGGCGTTCCGCTGCAGGATCGACCGGCTGAGCAAGGCGATCGACGCGTGCGAGAACAGCTCGGATTCGGCCCCCGCCAGGGTCGCGGCGTCCTCCAGGGCGAAGGCGGGGTTGCGCAGCACCTGGTTGGCGGCGGTATGGCCCAGCGCCATGATCCCGCCCGGGCCGGCCGTGGCCGCGGCGCCCAGTTCATGGGCCCGCGCGTACAGCGGGTAGGGGTCGATCCTCCCCTCGGTGGTCATGAGCTGCTCGATGATCGCTGCGCCGTCCATCCGGTGCTCCCCTCCAGAGACCCGACTCCCTCGGGGGACCAACCATCGACAGGGGGGCGGTAGTTCCCGGTCTGCGGGAGTGCGGGAGGCAGGGGGAAGGGAGCACGGGAGGGCGTGCGTCGGGAGGTCGCGCGACGCCCCCGGGGCGTGCCGGCGGGCCCGCCGGGCCGACGCACGGCACGGGCGCGGGGCGCGGGGGCACGGCACGGGCGGGCGTGCGGGGTGCGGATCGTCGGTAGGCTGACGGGATGGAGATCTGGATCAACCCGCGCTGCGGGAAGTGCCGTGCCGCGCTCGGCGTCCTGGAGGGCGCGGGCGTCAAGTACACCGTGCGGCGCTATCTGGAGGATCCGCCGAGCGCCGCCGAGCTGGAGCTGGTCCTGGAGCGGCTCACGCTGGAACCGTGGGACATCACCCGGATCGAGGAGCCGGTGGCCAAGGAGCTCGGCATGAAGCAGTGGAGCCGGGAGCCCGACGACCGGGCCCGGTGGATCGCGGCCATGGCGGAGCACCCGATCCTGATCCAGCGCCCGATCATCACCGCGGACGACGGGCACGCACTCGTCGCGCGGACTCCCGAGGCGGTCAGGTCCGTCCTGCCGTAGGCCCGTCACGGGTTCGCCGCCGGGGTGCCGGGCCGGTGGGCACGGCCCTCAGCGGCCCTCAGCGGCGCTCGACGGTCCTCACCGGCTCGCCCGGCCGCCAGGAGCTGATCCGTACCGCGTCGTCCTCGACGGTGGTGTGCACGACCTGTTCCAGCTCCAGCCGGAAGGCGTGGTACGGGCCGGACGGCGGCTCGGGGAGGTCGGCCTCGTAGGCGGCGACCTCGGCGGCGTCGGTCAACTCGACGGCCCGGCCGGAGACCTTGGAGTCACCGCCCGCGAGCGTCTCGTCGCTCGGGTTGCTATGCAGGGCGAAGCGGGCGTCGCGGCGGAGGTCCGCGGCCTTGACCGCTCCGCCCATCGACCCGAGCATCAGGTCCGCGCCGATGAAGTCCACCTCGGTGCCGCTGACCCGGGGGGAACCATCCTTGCGGAGCGTCGCCAGGACGTGGTGCTTGTTGGCCTCGAACCGGGCCCGCACGGCGGGGGCGAGGTCCGGCGCCTCGTGCTCGAAGTCCTGCCAGGTAGCCATGGCGCCAGTCTGGCACCCGGTACCGACGGCCGCCCGGGCGTGCGGCGCGCACGCACGCCCCGCACGCGGGAGGCCCGGGGCATGCGCCGGAGGACCGTGCGTGCGCGCGGGCCGGGTGTCGGTGGCCGGTGCCAGACTGGCCGGGTGACCACCACGACCACGTACATCGCCTTTCTGCGGGCCGTCAACGTCGGCGGCCGGACGGTGCGGATGGAACGGCTGCGCGCCCTCTTCGCCGAACTCGGCCTGGAGCGCGTCGGCTCGTACATCCAGAGCGGCAACGTCTTCTTCGCCGCCGACGCCCTCGGCCCGGCGGACCGCGCCGCCCTCACCGACCGGATCGAGCAGCACCTGGCCGACTCGCTCGGCTATCCCGTGCCGGTGCTGCTGCGGACCGTCGACGAGGTCGAGGCCGTGCTCGCCGCCGAGCCCTTCGCCGGCGTCGAGGTGACCCCGGACATCCGGCTGACGGTGAACTTCCTCTCCGAGCCGCTGCCCACGGACTTCCCGGTCCCGTACACCTCGCCGAAGGGCGACTACGAGGTGATCGGGGCCGACGCCGGCACCGCCTACGTGGTGGTACACCTGAAGGACGGCAAGTGGGTGACCAGCGGTTCCCTCTTCGGCAAGTCCTACCGGGGCGCGGCGACTTCGCGCTTCCTGCACACCACCGTCAAGATCCTGGCAGCCGCCAGGAAGACCTGATCCGGCCACCGGCGGCCTCCGCGCCCCACCGCGCGCCCGCCTCCCTCGCCGCACTGCCCGGCCACCCGCGCGTACGGATCGCCGGGCCGGGGCCGACGGACGGGACCACGCCGGATCGGGCGGCGTCCCGGGCGGCGTACCGGGCGGGGGCGCCCGCGAACCGTCGACCGGTCGGCTGCGCACGGGAGCCTGGACAGGCGGGCGGAGACGAGCCGACAATCAGGCCATGACGTCTCCAGAGATCCGGACACACGTGGTCCGGCCGTCCGAGGCCGAGCGGGAGCAGGCTCTCGACGTGCTGAGGGACGGCGCCGGCAGCGGCCGGCTGTCGCACGACACCTTCCTCGGACGGCTGGACCTCGTCCTCCACGCGAGCAGCCGGTCCGAGCTGAACGCCGCGATGGCGGACCTGCCGGCCGGGAACCCGGTCGGACGGTTCGTGCTGCGGGCGGTCGGCCGGGTGTCGGCGTTCGGGGTGCGGCTGCGCGGGGCCTGGCGCGTCGAACGGCTGCCGGGCCTGAGCCTTCCGCACGCCGGCGCACGGAAGTTGACGATAGGCCGGATCCCCGGGTCGGGGCTGCGACTGAACGACGCCTCGGTCTCCCGGCACCACGCCGAGCTGCGGCGCGAGGGCGAGGACTGGGTGCTGTACGACCTCGGGTCGACCAACGGCACGCATGTGAACGGGTACCGGATCGCCGGCGGGGTGCGGGTCCGACCGGGCGACCAGGTACGGTTCGGCAACCTGGAGTTCCGGCTCGCGGCGGGCTGAGCGGACGCGCCGTCAGGGGGCGGACCGGGGAGGCGGCGGCACCGGTCCGCCGGCCTGTCGGCGGTCCGGTCCGTGGCCCTGTTCCGCGGGCCCCGGACGGCCGGACGGATTGTCAGCGGTAGGTGCTTGGATACGGGCATGGACCAGGACACCGCGCACACCACTCTTGCCGCCGACGCGCTGCGGGACGCCGAGGAACGGGCCCGCGAGCTGATCCGGTGCGGCTTCCAGGAGCCGGACGAGATAGTCGAGTCCCTGGTCGAGGACCTCGACGACCAGGGACTGACGGCGGAGGAGGCGGAGCGGATCGTCGCTCCGCTGTGGCGGGCGCGTCTGGAGGAACAGGCGTCCTGGCCGGAGACGACCGACGTCGACCGGCTGGAGGCCGCCTTCGACAGCCTGGAGGAGCAGGGCATCGTCGCCGCGATGGACTTCACCTGCTGTGCGAGCTGCGGATACGCGGAGATCGGCGGCGAGGCCGACGAGGACTCGCGCGGCTTCGTCTTCTTCCACCAGCAGGACACCGAACGGGTCGCCACCGGCGGTTCGTTGATGCTGCGGTACGGCGGTTTCCAGGTGGACGGCGAGTCGACGGAGGCGGCCGTCCGGCGGACGGTCCGGGTCGGGCGCGAGGTGGTATCGGCGCTCAAGGAGGTGGGGCTGCCGGTGAAGTGGGACGGCTCGCCGGAGGTGGCGATCACGGTCACGCCGATGGTCTGGCTCAACCGCCTGCCGGAGTGACCGCGTTCGG
This sequence comes from Kitasatospora sp. NPDC002965, assembly GCF_040611255.1. Classification (NCBI taxonomy): domain Bacteria; kingdom Bacillati; phylum Actinomycetota; class Actinomycetes; order Kitasatosporales; family Streptomycetaceae; genus Kitasatospora; species Kitasatospora sp. NPDC002965. The sequence continues at coordinate 17,833 of NZ_JBEXNT010000153.1, forward strand.
GGACCACGGCAACAGTGCCCGCAGCGGCTGCCCCCTTGGCTTTCCCCGGCGGCCGTGAGGCGGCAGCGGGGGCGCCGACGGTCAGCGGACGACGTGGAGTTCGGCTGTGTGCCCACGTGCGTCGGCATGGCGGAGGGTGATCTTCGCCGTACCGACGGCGGTCTCGGTGTCCTCGGTGAGGGTCCTGGTCTCCTCGCCGAGCCTGACCTCGGCCGTGGTGTCGGTGATCCGGCCGACGGTCAGCCGGACGGTCCGGTCGCCGCCGAATACCTCGACGGTGTGGGTGGAGTCGGCGTTGTCGGTGCGGACGACGACGTCGCAGCTGTCGTCGCTGAGGCAGAGCGAGGCGCCGCCCTTGCAGGCGGTGAGCCCGGCGCCGAGCAGCAGCACGGCGCCTGCGGCGAGGGCGGCCGAGCGGGCGACCGGGCCAAGGCGGCGGGCCGACCCGGGAGCGGGCCGGTGCCCTGCGCGGCGGTCGGGGTGGTCGCGGCGGTCGGATCGGTCGAAGTCGCGGTCGTCGTGGCGGTCGTCGTGGCGGTGGCGGTCGCGGTGCGAAGCGGTCGGCGCACTGGTCATGGCATCGACGGTAGGGGCGTCTCCCGCGCCGGCCATCGCCCCTCGGCGGTACCCGCTCCCTGGTCGGCCCCGGACCGCGCGGGCGGTCGCACCCCGGAGGCGGATGGGTCGAAACCCCTAGGGGTCGAACGGAGTTGGAGGTCCGGAAAGGATCTCCACCGAGGCCCTCCCCCGGCCCGGCCTGCACCGAACCGTGCCCCGCCGCGATCGGCATGTGCCACTGACATGTGTCGGCGTCACGTGCCACGCGCGTAGAACGAGGCCACGAAAAAGGCCCGCGGGTCAGTCCCCGGCGACGTCCCAGGACTCGGGCGTCCCCCACAGCGGCGCCGTGCAGCGCTGGTAGGTCGCCTGCCAGTGCGGCCAGTGCCGGGCCACCTCGTCGTCGCAGTCCGCCACCAACCGCTCGACCGTTGCCGGTTCGACGCCGTCCAGCAGCCAGGCGAGCGCGTCGGCGGTGCCCGGCCCGCCCGCGACGTGCAGCACGTCCAGCAGCTCGGACAGGCTGCCGACCCGGGAGTTCTCCGTGAAGACCCGCTCCATCCGGGGCAGCAGCTGCCGCTCCTCGATCCTCAGATGGGTCTCCAGCCGCGCCGCCAGGTCCTCGATCGCGTAGGCCACCGGCCAGACCGAGCCGGCGTCCCGGCTGGCGATCCGGACCAGGGTGGTGACCCGGGTGAAGGAGTGGTCGAGGTTGTGGTGGTCCGCCTCCAGCCAGTTGAGCAGCAGCCGCAGCTCGGGCGCGAACCGGCTGACGATCGGCCAGATCCGGGTGTCCTGCTGCTCGTGGTGGCAGGTCAGCATGGTGGTGACGAAGTTCCAGTGCCGCAACAGTGCGGCACCCTTCTCGTCCTCGCCGGGCTGGATCAGCCGGAGCGCGTTGGGCAGCCGGGCGAGGTCCCGGCGGAGCGCGGCGTGCACCAGCTTCAGCCCGGCGAAGCGGACGGCCTGCGGTTCCTCGTCGGCGGTGCGCTCACGCGACGAGCCCCCCTGGGCGGGGACGGACGGAGACGCTACGGGCAACAGGTGGCTGGGCATGGCACTCTCTTCACGGCTTGGCTGGGCTGGGCTCGACCTGGGCACAGCTGGCGGGCCGGCTGTCCCACCACAGTGGGCAGAGCACATCAGGGCGGAATCAATGTCCGATTGACGTGCAGGTCAGGGGCCCGGCGCAGGGTTCCCCCCGGACTCTCGGGAGACACGAGATCCCTCCGGCCCCACTCCGTGCAGAGGGTGAGGTTCGTCCGGCGCACCGGGGAACGGAGGAGGGACGGCGAGGACGGATGTCACCGGAAGGCGCACAGCCACGCCCGGACGACGCCTGCCGGCCCGGCGGACGGGAGGGCGGGCGGGCGGAAGGGGGGCGGGCGGAAGGGGCGACGCACGGCGGTAGGCCGGCGGGCCGGCGGGAGCTGACGAGGAGGAGGGGTGCGACCCGGGAGCCGTGCCGCTGGAGTCACTGCGGGATCTGGTCGCCGCGCCCGGGTTCGTCCGGGCGGTCGACGAGGGCCGGCGGGGCTCCGCGTACCGCTGAGCCCCGCGCCGGGTGCCCGGCACGGGGCTCGGCACGAGCACGACTCAGTCGGCCTGCGGTCCTGCGAGGTTCTTGCTGAGCCACTGCAGGGTGTCCGGGATCATCTTCTTGAAGTCACTGGTCAGGTGCTTGCCGCCGGGCTGCTCGTAGTACTCGACGGTGAGCGGCGGCGCGGCCTTGGCGGCCCACGCCTTGACCAGCTTCATCTCGTACGCGTTGGCGCCGCCGGCGGTGGCGAGGATCCGCACGTCGGCCTTGCCCTGGGTGACCAGCAGTTCGGGGCTGTTGGCCTGCCGCTCGGCGTCGTGCCCCTTCCAGAGCGGCGAGTCCGGGACGAAGTAGCCGTCGATCGGGACGGCGGCCTTGAACTTGTCCGGGTGCTGGAGGGCGAGCTTCGCACTGCAGAACGCGCCGGTGGAGGCGCCCATCAGGCCCCAGCCGTCGCGGCCCTTCACGGTGCGGAAGTTGGCCCGGACGAAGTCGGGGATGTCCTCGGCCATCCAGGTGCCCATCTTCGGCTGGCCCGGGATGTCCGCGCACTCCAGGGCCTTGGCCTCGTTGGAGTCGAGGTTCTGCACCGGCATCACCATGATGAAGGGGTGCGCCTTGCCCTGCTTGGAGAGGTCCGCGCCGTACTCCTGGATCGGCAGCTGGTTGTCGGTCCAGGTGTTGTAGCCGGCGCTCTGGCCGCCCGCGTAGAGGGTGAGCACCGGGAAGCCGGTCCGGGCGTACTTCGGGTCGTTGTACTCCGGCGGCAGCCAGACCCAGACCTTGCCGGAGACACCGGACTTGGGGCCGTTCAGCGTGGTCATGACGATCTGGCCGGCGGCGGTGTCCCGGGCCTTGGTGAAGGCGGCGGCCGGACCCGTGGGCATCAACACCTTGCCGGTGGCGCTCTGGGGGGGCGCAACCGGCGCGGCGGAGGTCGAGGTGGAGCCGGCCGTCGGGGAGCCGGGGGCGGAGGACGACGCGGTGCCCGAGGGCGAGGTACCCGAGGACGCGGTGCCCGACGGCGCGGTGCCCGAGGACGCGGTACCCGAGGAGGAGGGCGAGGAGGAGGGCGTCGAGGGCGAGGCACCGCCGGCGCCCGTCGCGGCGCCGCCGCTCTTCACCGCGTCGCCCTTGGCGCTGCCGTCCGTACTGCCACAGGCCGCCAGGACGGCGGCCAGGGTGAAGGCGGTGGCGCCGGTCAGCACGGCGCGGAAACGGGTGGACTGCGGCTGCACGGTGAGAACTCTCCGACCGGTGTCGCGCCCGCTCCGGGGGAGCAAGGGCGGTGGCCCCGGGTGGGGCCGGACAGGCCCGGGGCGCGGCTACCTGCGAGACCCCCGGGAGGCGGCGCGCCGCCCTGCGGGGTGGCGTGCCGTCCTGCGATCTTATGACGTGGACCGGGGTGGGCCGGTTGCGCGCGGACCAGCGCAGACCCAATGTTTGTTCCCGATCGGGTAAAGGTTGCCAAGCCTCCCTGCCGACCGGCGGGGGCGGATCCCCGCCGGTCGGCGGGGTCGGTGAGGGGGCGGCCCTGACGGCGTCGCGGGTGCGGAGCCGCCCGCCCGGCCGAGCGCACGGC
>NZ_JBEXNT010000154.1:0-21509 GCF_040611255.1 Kitasatospora sp. NPDC002965
CCCTGTTCACGATCCGCCGCATTGGCGAGACCTGGCCAATCGATGAAGCAGACCTGTCATTTCACTTGTTGGATTGTCATGCTTTCGCCCAGCCCGCACCTCGCGCGCTGCTGGCGCGAGCTGACGCCCTCGGGCCGGGCGGCGCTGCTGCGCCTCGCGCGGCTCCCGCTGGCCCGCCCGTTCACCCTCGCCGAGGCCGCCGCCGCGCTCCACTGCGACGAGAGCGCCGCACTGCGGGAGCTGGAGGCCCTGATCAGCGCCGGCATGGTGACCTCGCCGGTCGACGAGGTCACCGCGCACCGGGCGGTCTACGCCGTGCCGCGGCTGATCCACCTGTACGCGCGGGAGGGCGCGGCCCCGCCGCCGGACCGCCCGCAGGCGCACCGTCCCGGACACTGCGGTCAGCGGGTCGCCCGCTGACCGCGGTCCTCAGGACCCGGCGAGCCGGCGGTAGCGGCTGCCGTGGAAGACCAGGGGCGGGGTCTGCGGGTCGACGCCCATGACGTGCACCCGCAGCAGGACGATCCGGTGGTCCCCGGCGGTGATCTCGCGCTCGACCGAGCAGTCGTACCAGGCGCACGCGCCGTCCAGCAGGACCGCGCCCTCCCCGGTCCGGTACCAGTCGAGCCCGGCGAAGCGTTCGACGCCGCGCGCGGACAGCTGCCGGCAGACACCTTCCTGGTCGCCGCTCAGCACGCTCACACCGAGCCGGGCGGTCCGCCGCAGCCGCGGCCAGGTGGTCGAGGCGAGCCCGGCGCAGACGGAGACCAGCGGCGGGTCGAGCGACACCGGGACGAAGGACGACGCGGTCATCCCGACCGGCTCGCCGTCGACCAGCGCCGCCAGCGCGGTCACGCCGGTCGGGAAGGCGCCGTAGACCCGGCGCAGCGCGAGCGGGTCGGTGGTCCGGAGCACCGGGGTCCCGACGCCCGCGCCGGCTCCGACACCGGTGTCGGCGTTCACGGTCCCACCGGCGCCGCGTCCGGTCCGCCGCGGCGGCGGCGCCGGGCCCCGGCGAAGGCCGCGGCCGTGGCGGTGTAGTCGGACGCGGCGCGCGCGGTGTCCATGATGAACGTCCGGCACCCGGCGTCGAGGTAGCGGGCGATCTCGGCCTCGACCTTCTCGTGGCTGCCCACGAGGTAGGGGCAGAAGGTCGCGTAGGTGCGGAACGGGCCCATCCAGTAGGGGCTGTCCGGCCCGCCGGGGAACTCGTCGGCGGCGGACAGCCGGGCCACCCACTCCGAGTCGGAGACGCCGCGCGCCAGCATCTGCGCGAGCCGGCCGGCCCGGCTCGCCGGGAAGCGCTCGTGGGCCACGGTCCACGCCTCCCGGTCGGTGTCGCGGGCGATGATCCCGATCCGGACGCCCCCGCCGTCGAGGCCGCCGAGATCCCCCTCGGTGCCCGGGCCGGGCGGCACGGGGTAGCAGACGGGGACGGCGCCGAGCGTCCCGGCCGCCCGGCGGCCGGCCTCGGAGGAGCCGGACATGTACAGCTCCGGCGCCAGCCCGGCGGGCAGCGCGGGGGCCAGCGGCAGGTTGCGGGCCCGGTAGTAGCGGCCCTCGAAGGTCACCGGGCCCGCACCGGCCAGCAGCAGGCCGACCAGCTGCGCGTACTCGGTCAGCCGCAGGTAGCGGTCGTCGTGCGGGGTCGCGTCGCCCAGTGCGGTGAGGTCGCCGACGACGCCGCCGGCCACCAGGTTGAGGGCGATCCGGCGCCCGTAGAGCATGCCGTAGCTCGCGATCCGCTGGGCGACCGCGTACGGGTGGGCGTACACGGGCTGCACGGCGACCAGCGGGGCGAAGTCGGCGGTGGCGGCGAGCACCTCCTGGGCGACGACCCAGGGGTCGACCGTGTTGTTGTCGGAGTAGACGAGCGCCCCCCGGAAGCCGGCCTCCTCCGCCAGCCGGGCGGCCTGCCGGACCACCCCGAGGTAGCCGTGCCGGTCCGCGGGCGGCGGAACGGTCGTGAACAGCCGGAGGTCCGGCATTTCCTCGGCCACGGCAACACCTCTCGTCGTCGGCCCGACGGGTCACGGAACATCACCCCCACAGTGGGATGCGTCCCCGGCCGCGTCCAGGTAAGCGGCAGGCAACTTTGCTGCCTGCGGACCGGGGCCCCGGCTGCCGCCCTCTTGCCTGTTCCCGGTCGCCGCGGCGCTCCTAGGCTGACCCGGCGTCAGCCTCGGGCGCAGGTCGGGCGCCACACGAACGAACGGAGTCCTCCGTGAACGAGCCGGTTCCCCTCTCGTACGGCCAGCTGTCGGTCTGGCGCGACGTCAGGCACCTGGCGCGCGGCCGGTGGCACGAGGCCAACGTCCGGACGGTGTGGATCCCGCCCGAGGACGGGGCCGGGGTCACCGTCGCCGAGGTGCAGGACGCCGTCCTCGCGCTCGCCGCGCGCCACGAGTCGCTGCGGACCGTCTACGACGTGTCGGACCCGTTCGCGCCGTCCCAGCGGGTGCTGCCGACCGCCGACGGAGTCGACGCCGGCGTGGTCGAGTGCACCGCCGAGACCTTCGACGGGATGACCGCCGCGCTGGCCGCCGAGCCCTTCGACCTGGGCGCCGCGCCCGCGTGGCGGTTCCGCGTCGCGACCGAGCACGGCCGGCCCCGCGCGGTCGTGGTGATCAAGCACCACATCGTCGCGGACGGCTGGAGCCTCGGCATCCTGGAGTCCGGGTTCCGCACCGCCCTGGAGCGGGGCAAGCCGTCGGACGGCGCCCCGCCGCCCACGCCCCGGGAGCTGGCGGTGTGGCAGCACGCGACCGGCCGCGGGGCGCGCCGGGCCGCGCTGACCGGCTACTGGGAGCGGGTCTTCGGCCTCTCCGCCGCACAGCTCGGCCCCGCGGGCCCCGGCACCGCGGGCCCCGGCACCGCCCAGGACACCGCCCAGGACGAGGCCGTCCAGTACACCGTCCGCTCCCGGGCGGCCCACGCCGCCGCGCGCCGGCTCGCCGAGGAGCTCTCCGTGCCGCTGTCCAGCGTCGTGCTGGCCGCCTTCGCCCGGACCGCGGCGCTCGCGGCCGGACCGGGCGCCCTGGTCGGCCAGCTGATGTCCTCCAACCGCTTCGTCCCTCCGTGGAACGGCGTGGTCAGCTCGATGAACCAGTGGGCGGCGGCCCCGTTCGACTCCGGCCCGGAGGAGTTCGGGCCGTACGCCCGCCACGTCCACACCCGGAGCCTGACCGCCTTCCGGTACGGGATGTACGACGTGGACGAGGTCGACGCGCTGCGCGACACCGTCCGCCGCGACCGGGACCCCTACCGGGCGACCTTCGCCTTCAACTTCCTGCCGGGCGAGGCGCCGCCGCCCTGCGCCGACGACGAGACCGGACCGGTCCGGGAGGACCCCTTCTCCCGGATCGGGCACCCCTGCTACCTGCGTGTCACCAACGAGGGCGAGCAGGCGCTCGAACTGCGCCTGCGGACCATGGGCCTCGGCGACGCCCTGACCCTCGACCTCCTCCGGGGAACCGTCGCCAGGCTGGCGGACTCCGCCTCCTGAACCGGCCACCGCTCACCCGAACCGGTCCTCACACCCGGGTTCCCTGCCCGCCGTCCCTGGAGCCGCCCGTGCCCGCCGCCCCGTCCTCAGCCCCGTCCGCCGCCCCGTCCGCCGCCCCGTCCGCCGCCCACGTCGTCGTGCTCCACCGGTGGACCGACTCCTACGCCGACTACGCCGCCTACCTGGACCACACCGCGTACCGGGTCAGCTACGTGACCACCCCGGGCGGCCGGGCCGGGATCCCCGCCTCGGCCGCCGCCGCCGTGGCCGTCGTCCCGAGCACCGAGGACCGCGCCGCGGTGCGGGCCGCCGTCGACCGGCTGACCGCCGAACACGGCGCGCCCGCGCGGATCGTGGCGCTGCACGAGGTGGACCTCGACGTCGCCGCCGAGCTCCGTGAGGAGCTGGGCGTGCCCGGCGAGACGCCCGCCCGGCTGCGGCCGTTCCGCGACAAGCTGGCGATGGCCCGAAGGCTCGCCGCGCAGGGCGTCCCGGTCCCGGCCACCGGGCCCGCCCCGGACCGGGCGGCGGTCGCCGGCTTCGCCGACCGGCACGGCTGGCCGGTGATCCTCAAACCGGTCCGCGGGACGGCGAGTTCGCACGTCACGCGGCTCGACGGCCCGGAGGACCTGGCGGCGTACGCCTTCCCGCCGGACGTCGCCGTCCTGGTGCAGTCGTACGTGCCGCACGAGATCCTGCACGTCGACGGGGTCGCCGCCGACGGCGACCTGCGGGTCTGGCGCGCCTCGCGCTACCTCAACACCTGCCTGGACTTCACCCGGGGGGACGCGCTCGGCTCGGCCGAGATCGACGACCCGGCGCTGCTCAAGGCCGTCGGCGAGTTCACCCGGCGCGCCGTGCTGGCGATGTCGGCCGAGCCGTGGGTGTTCCACCTCGAACTGTTCGCCTCCGCGGACGGCTCCGAACCGGAGTTCCACGTCCTGGAGGTGGGCGCGCGGCCCGGCGGGGCGGAGGTCCCGTTCGTCTGGCGCGAGGTGCACGGCGTCGACCTGATGGCCGCCGCCGTCGACATCCAGCTCGGCCGGCCGCTGCCCGCGTTCCCGTTCCCGGCGGACCGGGCCGAGGACGGGCACGAGGGTGACCACGAGGGCGACGACGAGGGCGAGTACGGCGGCTGGCTGCTCGTCCCGACCCCCGCCGCACGCCCGTGCCGGGTCCTCGCCGCGACGCCGCAGACCGGCCTGGAGGACGGGCCGTACGCCGAGCGGCTCCCGGCCCCGGGCCGCCACCTGGCCGACCTCCCCGGGTACGAGCACTCCGGCGCGCGGTTCCGCTTCCGCGGCCGCACCACCGCCGACGTGGAGCGCGCGATCAGGCGCACGGTCGACCGGCTCGACTACCGCTGCGAGCCGGTCGACCCGGCCCGCCCGCCCCACGTGGTCCTGGTCGGCACCGGTGGCCGCGTCTACCGGGAGTACGCGCTCCGGGACGCGGCGGCGCACGGCCGGGTGTCCACGGTGAACGACGCGCCCGCCGACTGGGAACTCCCCTACCTGGCCGGCCACCTGGTGGCGGACACCGGGGACGCCGACGCGCTCACCCGGGCCGTCGCCGAGGCCCTGGCCGGGGACACCGGACCGGTCGGCCTGCTCACCTGGAGCGAGGTACAGCTGGAGCGGACCGCCGAGGCGGCCGAGCGGCTCGGGCTGCCCCACATGTCCCCGGAGGCGGTCCGCAACTGCCGCGACAAGCTCCGGACCCGGCGCCTGCTGGAGCAGGCCGGGCTGCCGTCCGCGCGCTACGCGGTCGCGCACGGCCTGGACGAGGCACTCGCGGCGGCGGAGTCGATCGGGTACCCGGTGGTGGTCAAGCCCCGGGCCCTGGCGGGCAGCAGCGGCGTGGTCCTGGCGGCCTCGCCCACCGCGCTCACCGAGCTGCACCGGCACGCCGACCGGGCCGCGTTCACCGGCCTCGACCCGCTCGACGGCCTGCTGATCGAGGAGTACCTGGACGGTCCGGAGATCAGCCTGGACTGCGTGGTGGTCGCGGGCGAGGTGCACGCCGTCAACCTGGCGCGGAAGCGGATCGGCTACCCCCCGTTCTTCGAGGAGGTCGGGCACCTGGTCGCGCCGTGGCACCACGAGCCGTGGGCCGGGGAGACGACCGACCTGGTCGCCCGGATCCACGCGGCGCTCGGGGTGACCACCGGTGTGACCCACGCCGAGCTGCGGCTCACCGCCCGCGGCCCGCGCCTGGTGGAGCTCAACGGGCGGCTCGGCGGCGACTTCATCCCGCTGCTCGGCCGGCTCGCCACCGGCGTGGACCTGACCGCCGCCGCCCTGGACACGGCCCTCGGCCTGGTCCCCGACCTGCGGCCGGTCCGCGACGACTGCGCCGAGGTGCGGTTCCTCTACCCCGCGCAGGACGGCACGGTCGCCCGCCTGGACGTCTCCGGCGCCCGCGAAGTGCCGGGCGTGGAGAGGGTGGTGGCCCTGGCCGAGCCGGGTCAGCGGCTGCTGCTCCCGCCCCGCGGCGTGGTGCCGCGGCTGGCCGCGGTCGTCGCCACCGGACCCGACGCCGCCACCTGTGACCGTGTCCTGAACGAGGCGTTCAGCCGGATCGAAGCAACCATCACCCCCGCCGAGGAGGCGTGAACACGCACATGGACTCTCCCGAAGTCACCCACGTCGTGGTCGGATTCAGCGTCGGCCTGCTGAACCAGCTGGAGCGGGTCCTGCCCCCCGGCTCGGTCCTGGTCGTCGAGGAGCCGACGATCTGCGAGGCCCGCGACGTCGCCGGGCAGCTCCCGAGGTTCCGCTGCGCGGCCGGGTTCGTCGCGGCCCCCGTCCAGAACGGCACCGTCCGGCTCGCGGACCACGTCGACCGGCCGGACGCCGTCCGCGCCGTGCTGCCCGCCCTGGAGTACACGGTCGTCCCGGCCGCCGAGCTCGCCGAGGCGTGGGGGCTGCCGAACGGCGGGCCCGACGCCGTCCGGCTCTTCCGCGACAAGTCGCTGCTGCGGGAGGCCACGCAGCCGGCCGGCATCGCCCAGCCGGACTGGCAGCGGATCGACGGCCCGGAGGAGGTCGCCCGCTTCCGCGACGCGCACCGCGGGGAGTGCGTCCTGAAGCCGACCCACCTCCAGGGCAGCCTCGGCGTCCAGCTCCTCGGCCCCGGGGACGACCTCGACGAGGCCTGGAAGCGGACGGCGTCCGCCGACCAGCCGCACCTGCGCACCGCGCACGCGGGCGCGTCCGGCTACGTGGTCGAGGAGTGGCTGCACGGCGGCGAGTTCAGCGTCGAGGCGCTGGTGCTGGACGGCCGCGTGGTCTTCCTCAACACCACCGAGACGGAGCTCTACCCCGGCCCGCACCCGGTCGAGCGCGGTCACGTCGTGCCGGCCCCGGCCGGTGCGGCGGCGGAGCCGGCCATGCGCACGCTGGTCACCGCGACCGGGTTCCGCACCGGCATCCTGCACGCCGAGTGGATCCTCCGGGACGGAGTGCCCCACCTCCTCGAATGCGCCGCCCGCCTCCCGGGGGACTACATCCCGTTCCTGATCGGCCTCGCCTACGGCAGCGACCTGTTCCGCGGCTACCTCGACGTGCTGGAGGGGAAGGAGCCGGAGATGGCCGCGGCCCCGGTCCGCGGGGCGGCGGTCCGGTTCGTGGACGCGGCCCCGGGCGTGGTGCGCGAGGTGCGCGGTCTCGACGCCGCCCAGTCCTCCCCCGGCGTCGAGTACGTCTGGGTGTCCGTCGAGCCGGGCGGGACGGTGCCGCCGCTCACCGCCTCGGGCGCGCGGGTCGGCGAGATCGTCGCCCACGGCGCCGACCGGGAGGAGGCCGTGGCCAACGCCCTGGCCGCCGCGACGGCGATCGAGATCCTCGTCGACCCGCTCCTGTAGGGCCCGCCCCCGACGCGGCCCGGCTCCGGCCGGGCCGCGTCGGCGTTTCCGGACCCGCCCCGGCGCGGTGGCCCGGCGCGGTGGCCCGGGGACGGCGGGCGGGGACGGGCCGGGGCCGGCACCGACGTGATGCCGGTGCCGGCCCCGCGGCCGTGCCGTCCCCCGCGGCGTCAGAGATCCGCCGCACGGAACTCGGTGACCGCCTCCCACAGCATCCGGGGCGTCCGGAACATGTCGACGACCTGGAAGTCGTCGGGGAAGACGATGTCGTAGAGCTGCTCGATGGCGACCATCAGACCGACGGTGGCCATCGAGTTCAGACCGATGTCGGCGAGCGGCACGTCCGGTTCGAGCGCGCCCTCGTACGACGCGCCGGCCAGTACCTCGCGCAGGAGGTCGGCGAAGCCGTCGTCCCAGGGCAGTTCGTCCGGCCCGTCGGCGGGCGGCGCGGCGGACGGCTCGGGCAGGCGGTCCGGGTCGACCGTGCCGGACGCGGTGAGCGGCCACTCGTCGACCACGACCAGCGCGTCCGGGATGAGGTGGCGCGGCAGCCTGCGTTCGGCGAGCGCCCGGCGCACCTCGTCCGGCGCGAACTCCTCGGTCGCGGTGCGCACGTACCCGATCAGCCGCGGTCCGGCAGGCCCGGGCGCCCCCGCCGGCGCCGGGTCCTGGCGGGCCGGGTCCTGACGGACCACCACCCGGCAGTCCCGCACCGAGGGGTGCAGTCCGAGCAGTTCCGCGGTCCGGTGCGGGCCGCCGACCGGGCCGAGCGGCTCCAGCCGCCCGCTGCGGCCGAGCCGGGCCAGCCGGCCCGTGCGGTGCGGTCGCCCGCCGTCGGTGTCCGCGTCCGGGTCGTCGACGCAGAGCTCCCCCACCACGCCGACCGGCACCCGGCGCTGCCGGTCGTCGGCGACCCGCAGGGCCAGTCCCGGCACCGGCCTGCCGTCGAAGGCCACCGGGCCGAGCAGCCCGCCGGCGTCCAGGACCTCGATCACCCTGGCCCGGGAGCGCAGACCGGCCGCCGGGGCGGGGCCGGCGTGGACGTCGCCGCCGAGGAGGACGGTGACCGGCCGCGGGGCCGGGTCGAGCACGCGTTCCGCGACCAGCGGGGTCGTCCACAGGTGCGTCACCCGCCCGCCCGCGGTCAGCTCCCGCATCTCGGGGACGGCGTCGGGCAGCGGGGCGGAGGTGAGGACGGCGCAGGCCCCGGAGGTGAGCGCGGCGAGCACCTCGACCAGCCCGGCGGCGGTCACCGGCGGCGCGGCGCAGAGCCAGGACGAGCCCCGGCCGCTGCCCGCCCCGCGCGCGTCGAGTTCGGCGTGGACCCGGTGCAGGGCGCGGGCCAGGGCGGGGTGCGTCACGGCCGTTCCGGGGGCGCCGGGCAGGACGCAGGCGGTGTCCCCGGGGATCACCGCGGGCTGCGCGAGGACGGGCAGGGCGGGCAGGGCGGGGCCGCCGGAGTCGTCCGGGGCGAGGCCGAAGGAGGCGCCCAGACGCCAGACGGCGAGCACCGCGGCGACCGTGTCGGGCCCCCGCTCGGGCGCGACCGCGACCAGCGAGCCCGGACCGACGCCGCGCTCGCGCAGGCCCCGGGCGATCTCCTCGGCCCTGGCGTCGAGCTGCCGGTAGCCGGTCACCCGGTCGCCGTACCGGAGCGCGGGGTCGTCCGGGTGCGCGGCCAGCACCCGGGCGAAGGCCCCGGTGACGCTCGCCGCACGCTCGTCCGTCCGCTCGTCCGTCCGCTTCGCCGTGCGCCCGGTGTGCTCCGTACGGTCCAGGACCCGCAGGCTCTCCCGCTCGCGCGCCGGCAGGCAGTCGGCGCGGGCGTCCCCCTCCGGTCCGAGGGACATCCGCTCCAGCACCGTCCGGTAGAGGGCGGTGAGCCGGACGGCGGCGGCCCGGCTCAACCGGTGGCTGGTCGTGTTGAGCTTGAGGATCCCCGAGATGGTGAAGACGTGCAGCGCGAACTCGTTGTCGTTGTCGTTGTACGTCGCGTCCTCGTCGAGCAGGCTCTTGTCGACCTGGCGGAAGTCCAGGTAGTTGAAGAACACGTCCAGCAGCCGGCCGCCGGGGCCGAACTCCTGTTGGATGACCTGCATCGGGAAGACCCGGTGCGGCCAGAGCCCGGTCAGTCCGTCGTAGACCGCCTTGACCAGCCCGCCCCAGGTGAGCGCCCCGGTGGGCATGGCGAACGGCAGCGTGTTGAGGTACATGCCGAGGACCCGGTCGGCGCCCAGGACCTCGGGCCGCGCGTCGCAGACCAGTCCGGTGTAGAAGTCCTCGGTGGCCACGACCGCGCTCATGACCTTCATGTGCGCGGCCAGCAGCACGGCCTTCATCGACGTGCCGGTCTCGCTCGCCAGCCGGCGCAGGTCGTCCTCCAGGTCGCGGAAGTCCAGCATGTGCTGGTACCGCTCGCGGGCGAGCGCCCGGTCGCCCTGCCAGGCGGTCGGCAGGGCGGTGCCGGTCCGGCCCTCGACCACGCCGCGCCAGAAGGCGCGGTGCTCCTCGGACTCGCGCGCCGCCGCCTCGGCGGCGACGTAGTCCGCGTACCGGAAGGCCACCGGCTCGGGCTCGGCGGGGGTGCGGCCCGCGCGCAGCTCGTAGTAGCCGGTGAGGATCTCCATCAGCATCGTGTGGAAGCTGAAGCCCTCCAGGATGGGGTGGCACTCCGTGATGGTGATCCACCACTCCTTGGCGTCCTCGGCGCGGTGGCCGTGGACGCGGATCAGCGGCGCGGCGGCGATGTCCATCGGGTTGCGGCGCTCGCCGGCCGCGTACTCCTCCAGCGCCGGCCGCCAGCCGCCCGGTCCGAGGACGCCGTGGTCGGTGACGCCGACGTCGATCAGGGCGGCGCGGTGCACCAGTTGGAGCGGCACCGAGTACCGGTTCAGGTCGAAGCCGGTCCGCAGGACCTCGTGCCGGTCGACGACCAGCTGGGTGGCCCGCCGGAGCGCGGCGTGGTCCAGCGGCTCCTCGTCGCGGACCAGGTAGGAGGTGGTGTCCTGGTAGGTGTTGACGTCGGGCCGGGCCCGCAGCTCGATGAGCATGCCGAGCTGGGTCGCCGTCAGCGGGTAGGCGTCCACGGCGTCGGGCGGCAGGGCCGCGCGGTCCTCCGGGGACAGCTGGGCGAAGGGGGCGACCCGGACGGGCAGGTCGGGCCCGGTGCCGGAGGTCTGCTCCGCGCACCACTCGGCCAGTTCCTCGATGCTCTGGTAGGCGAAGATGTCGGTGGCCGACACCTCCAGGCCCTCCGCGCGCAGCCGGCCGGACAGGGCCACGGCGCGCAGCGAGTCGCCGCCGACGTCGAAGAAGTTGTCCTGCGGGCCGACGTCGTCCAGTTCCAGGACCTCGGCCCAGATCCGGTGCAGCGTCGCGGCCAGGGCGGCCGTGGCGCTGGTCCCGCCCGGGGCTGGCCCCGGACCGTCCGGTTCCGTGCCCGGCGCGGTGGCGGTTCCCGGTCCGGCGGCCCGGTCCGGGGCGGCCTGCCCGCCGGCGGGGAGCGGCGCGAGGGGCTCGCGCACCAGCGCGTCGAGCAGCGGTTCCCAGGCCGTGGCCCAGCCCTGCACGGTGGCCTCGTCGAGCACCGCCGCGGCGTACTCCAGCCGGACGACGAACTGTCCGTCCTCGGTGGCGGCGACGTGCATGTTGAGGTCGAACTTGGCGTCGGGCGCGACGCCGGAGCCGGTCCGCTCGACCGTCAGGCCGGGCAGCCGGAATCCGCCGTCCTCCCCGGCCGCCTCCATGTCGAAGGCGGCCTGGAACAGCGGGTTCTCGTCGAGGCCGCGGGCCGGGTTCACCTCGTCGACGACCCGCTTGAACGGGACGAACCGGTGGTCGAAGGCGTCCAGGACGCCCGCCCTGATCCGGGCGACCAGATCGGTGAAGGTCTGCCTGGCGGTGTGCCGCGACCGGACCACGACGGTGTTGACGGTGTAGCCGAGGAGCCCGTCCAGATCGGGCGTCCGGGTCGAGACCGGGAGCCCCACCACCACGTCGTCGCTGCCGGTCAGCCGGGCGAGCATCACGTGGTAGGCCGCCAGCAGCACCATGAAGGGGGTGGCTCGGTTGGCCGCGGCGAGCGCGCGGACGCGGTCGGCGGTCTCCGGGGCGACCGTCAGGTCGACGAGGCCGCCGCGGCGGTCCGCGCGGGCCGGCCGCGGCCGGTCCAGCGGCAGCGGCACGTCCCGGACGTCCCCGAGCGCGTCCCGCCAGTAGTCCAGGTGCCTGCGGAGCGCCGCGTCCGTCGTGCGGCCCTGTTCCCACACCGCGAAGTCGGCGTACTGGACGGGCGGTTCGTCGAGGCCCGACGGCGTGCCGGCGCTCTCCTCCCCGTAGAGCGCCGCCAGCTCCGCCACGATCACCTGGTAGGAGTCCTCGTCGGCGGCGATGTGATGGATGCTGACGACCATCAGGTGGAGGTCGGGGCCGGCCCCGATCACGGTGACCCGGACCGGCTGGTGCCTGGCCAGGTCGAAGGGCCGGCGCCGTTCCCACTCGGCGATCTGCCCGGCGCGCTCCTCACGGGTCGCGGCCGGCTCGTCCGCCAGGTCGACCATGCGCAGCGCGAACGGCCCGGGTGGGTCGACGAGTTGGCAGGGCTCGTCGTCGATCTGCTGGTAGCGGGTCCGGAGGATCTCGTGGCGGGTCACCAGCCGCTCCCAGGAGCGGCGCAGCGCCTCGGTGTCCAGCGGCCCGGAGAGCCGGAGCGTCCAGGTCATCAGGTAGGCCCGGCCGGTGGGGGCGAACTGGTGCAGCAGCCACATCTGCTGCTGGCCGGAGGAGAGCGGCAGCGGACGGCTCCGGTCCGCCGGTTCGATGGTCCGCCTTCCCCGGGACGGTGCGGCCGCCATCAGGTGTCCTTCCCTGTCGAGTCGCCCTGCCCGTCGGGGGTGCCGTCGGACTCCCGGAGGAGTTCCTCGACCTCCCGGGCGAGGTCGGTGGCCGTGGGCCGGTCGAAGAAGGCGCGCATCGACACCTCCACGCCGAAGGCGGTCTGGATGTTCCACAGCAGGCGGGCCGCGAGCAGCGAGTTGCCGCCGTGCGTCATGAAGTCGTCGTCGGGGCCGGCGTCGGGCAGTTCCAGCAGCTCGCGGACGAAGCCCAGGATCGTCTCCAGCCCGGCGGCCGTCCCGTCCGCGGCCGTCCCGTCGGCCTCCGCCACGTCCGGCACCTCCGCCGTCTCCGTCAACTCCGGCACCTCCGTCACCTCCGGTTCGTCCAGGCCGGCCGCGCCGACCGTCAGGGCCGGGTCGGCGGCGAACCGCTCGGCCAGGTCGCGCAGGCGCCCGGCGAGGCCGGTCGCCACCGCCTCGTCGTAGAGCGCGGAGGAGTACTCCAGGGCTCCCCCGTAACTGCCGTCGGGGTACGGCCAGAGCGTGAGCGCCAGGTCGGTGCGGGACACCGTCCAGGCCCGGCCGAGCAGTTCGAGGTCGCGCTCGCGCGGGACCTGACCGATCCCGTCGTCGCCGGTCAGGGCGAACAGGTTCTGGAACAGCGGGGTCCGGGAGAGGTCGCGGGCCGGGGCGACCGCCTCGGCGACGGCCTCGAAGGGCGCCGCGTGCCGGGCGAAGGCCTCCCGGCAGGTCTGCTCGACCACGGCCACCGCCTCCTCGAAGGGCAGGTCCGGGGTGAGCCGGGGCCGCAGGACCACGGTGTTGAGGAACAGGCCGACCAGGTCGTGCAGCTCCGGACGGATCCGCCCGGCGTGCGGGGAGCCGGTCCCGAAGTCCCACTGGCCCGCGGCCCGCGCGAGCGCGACCGTCCAGAGCGTCAGGAAGACCACGTACGGGGTCGCGCCGGTCCGGCGGCCGAGCGCGAGAAGCGCCTCGACGGACGGCGCGGGCAGGTCGACGACGACCCCGGTGCCGTCGATGCCGCGCCGGTCGGCGCGTTCGCGGGCGGTGGGCAGCTCCAGCGCGGGCAGGTCGGCCAGCGTCTCGCGCCAGTAGGCGAGTTGCTCCTCCAGCAGGTCGTCGGTCAGCTGGGCCCGGAGCCAGGCGGCGGCGTCGACGTAGCGCAGCGCGGGCTCCGGCAGGACCGGCTCACGGCCCTCCCCGAGCGCGGAGACCGTCGCACGCAGCTCCTGTTCGAGCAGCCGGGAGGACCAGCCGTCGCCGACGATGTGGTGGCAGACCAGCAGCAGCAGTTGCTCCGGCCCGCCGTCCCGCAGCAGCGCGGCCCGCAGCAGCGGCGCGGACGCCAGGTCGAAGCCCTCGCCGAGCTGTTCGGCGACGAGACCGTCGACCCGGTCGGGGGTGGTCTCGACGGTGCGCAGCTTGACCGGGGCCGCGTCCGCCGGCTCGACGACGGCGGCCAGGCCCCGGCCGTCCATCACGTAGCGGGTGCGCAGCACCTCGTGCCGCTCCACCAGCCGGGCCAGCGCGTCCTCGACCAGGTCGGCGGGCACCTCGGCGGGCAGCCAGAGCAGGATCGGGAGGAGGTACTCGCGGCTCCGGGGGGACATCCGGTCGAGGACCCAGAACCGTTCCTGCGCGTGGGTGAGCGGCAGCCGGGCGCCGGGCGGCAGCGCCTCGATCGGCTGCGCCGCGGAGGCCCGGGACAGCAGTTCGGCCTGCTGCCGCACGGTCGACGCGTAGTGCAGGTCACGCAGCGGGACGTCCAGGCCGGAGGCCCGGGTGAGCCCGGCGGCGAGCCGGGTCAGCATCAGCGAGTGGCCGCCCAGGCGGAAGAAGTCGTCGTCGGGCCCGATCCCGTCGGTGTCGAGCAGTTGCCGCCAGGCCGCCAGCACGATCCGCTCCTCGGCGGTCTGCGGGGCCGGGGCGGCGGGGCCCGGCGCCGACGACCAGTCGGGCTCGGGCAGCCGGGCCCGGTCGGTCTTGCCGCTGGTGGTCCGGGGGAAGGCGTCGGTCTCGGTGACCAGGGCGGGGACGAGGGCCGGGGGCAGCCGGTCGCGCAGGTGGGCGACGAGGTCCTCGGCGGCGCCGGTCCGCGAGGTGACCACCCAGGCCACCAGGCGCCGGGTGCCGTCGGGCCCGTCGACCGCCCGGACGGCGGCCTCGACCACCTCGGGGTGGGTCTCCAGGGCCGCCTCGACCTCGCCGGGTTCGATCCGGACGCCGTTGACCTTCAGCTGGTCGTCGATGCGGCCGGCGAACTCCAGGGCGCCGTCCGGGCGGCGGCGGACGAGGTCGCCGGTGCGGAACATCCGGGCGCCGGGCGGCCCGGCGGGGTCCGGCAGGAAGCGTGTCGCGGTGCGGGCCGGGTCCCCGTGGTAGCCGCGGGCGACGCCGGGGCCGCACAGGTAGAGCTCGTACAGCGGATCACCGTCCCCGGCGGCGGTGTCCCCGGCGGGGGCGTCCCCGCCGTTCTCGCCGTCCCCGGGCGGGAGGAGGAGCACGCGGGCGTTGTCGATGGGCTCGCCGATCGGAACGGCCCCGGTGAGCTGCGCGCGGTCGAAGCGCTGCGCCAGGGCGTCGATGGAGCACTCGGTGGGCCCGTAGGTGTTCCAGATCTCCACGTCGACCCGGTCGAGCACGCGCCGGCAGAGTTCGGCGTGCAGCGGCTCGCCCGCCGAGCAGACGGTCCGCAGGGTCGTGCAGGAGTCCAGGCCGGGCTCGGCGGCCAGCAGGCGCAGCATGGTGGGGACGACCTGCACCACGGTGGCCCGCTGCTCGCGGATCGAGGCGACGAGTTCGGCGGGGTCGCGGCCCGCGTCGGGGCGGCCGAAGGTCACCGGGGCGCCGCAGACCAGCGGGCCGAAGATCTCCCAGCCGGCCGCGTCGAAGGTGAGCGGGGTCTTCTGCAGGACCCGGTCGTCGGCGCCGAGGCCCAGGGCGCGGACGCCCCAGCACACGCGGTTGGCGATGCCCGCGTGGTCCACGACGACGCCCTTGGGGGCGCCGGTGGAGCCGGAGGTGAAGATCACGTAGGCGGCCCGGTGCCCGGTGGCGGGCAGGGGCGGGGTGTCCGGGTCCCCGGCGTCGAGCAGGTCGTCGACCAGGTGGGCGGCGGTCGACGGGGCGAGTTCCGCGCCCCGTCCGGACCAGGTCCGGTCCACGACGGTGAGGTGCGCACCCGCCGCCTCGACGACCCGGCGCAGCCGCCCGGGCGGGGCGAAGGGGTCGAGCGGCAGGTAGCAGGCACCGGCCAGCCAGACGCCGAGCAGTGCCTCGACCAGCTGCGGCCCGGGGGCCATCAGGACGGCGACGACGGACTCGGGTCCGGCGCCGAGCCCGGCGAGGGCGCCGGCGATCCGCCGGGCCGAGCGCTCCAGCGCGCCGTAGGAGAGCTCGTCGGTCCCGGCGACGACCGCGGGGGCGTCGGGGTGTTCCCTGGCGCGGGCCAGGAAGAGCTCCGGCAGCAGGCGGTTCATCGGCTACCTCGCCTCGCTCTGCGCGGTGGGCCGGCCGCCGCGGGCACCGAGCGGACGCAGGTCCGTCCAGACCGCGGTGATGTGCGCCAGGCACTGCCGCCGGTCCCCGGTGAAGCCGGCGGCCCGCCAGCCCTCCGGCGGTCGGCGGTCCGCGTCCCAGATCGAGTACTGCTCCTCCTGGTTGACCACTACTTGGTACGTCCTGTCCGCAGCCGTGTCGCTCACCGGATCCTGCTTTCCTGAGTGCTTCGGGTACGTGGGGTGGCGGGTCGCGGGCCGGCGGGGGCGGCGCGACGCCGCGCGGGTCAGAGGCCTGCCTGGAGCGCGCGGGTGTCGACCTTGCCGTTCGCGGTCAGCGGGATCTCCGGGACGATCCGGACCTCGGCGGGGACCATGTACGCGGGCAGGTCCCCGGCCAGGTCGGCCCGCACCCGGGCGACGTCGACGGCGGCGCCCTCCTCGGGTACCAGGAACGCCGCGAGCCGCTGGGCCCCCGACGGCCCGGGGACGGCGATCACCACGGCCTCGACGATCTCCGGGCGCCGTTGCAGCACGGCCCGGATCTCGCCGGGCTCCACCCGGTAGCCGCGGATCTTCACCTGGTGGTCGGTGCGGCCGAGGAACTCCAGCTCGCCCCGGCGCCAGCGGCCGCGGTCGCCGGTGCGGTACAGGCGCGATCCCGGTGGCCCGTAGGGGTCGGGCAGGAAGCGCTCGGCGGTGAGTGCGGGCGCTCCGAGGTACCCGCGGGCCACCCCCGCCCCGCCGACGTACACCTCGCCGGGAACGCCCTCGGGGACGGGTTCGAGCCGGTCGTCGAGGACGTACATCGTGGTGTTGGGGATGGGCCGGCCGAGCGGGACGAGCCCGTCGTCCGGGAGTTCCGTGGTCACCTGCCCGGAGTTGCCGACGGTGATCTCGGTCGGGCCGTACTCGGTGGCCACCGGGGTGCCGCCGGGGCCGGCCAGGTCGTGCCAGCGGCGGGCCAGGTCGGTCGGGAAGGCGTCTCCGGCGGCGATCACCAGCCCGGCCAGACCGTGCGCCTCCTCGGGTTCGAGGTCCGTGCTGAGCAGGTTCAGGTGGCCCGGCGTCATCTTGATGAAGCTGTAGGGCGCACCGTCGACCAGGAGCGCGCCGAGGTCGGCGGGGTCGAGCGGGTCGGGCAGCAGGTCGACCCGCTGTCCGACGACCAGCGGCGTGTACAGGCTCGGCACACCCAGGTCGAAGCCGATCGAGCTGAAGTGCGGGGACCCGCCGGTGCCCCGGGCGGCGTACTCCAGGGCCGTCCAGAGCACGTAGTTGGCGAGTCCGGCGTGGTGCACCATGACGCCCTTGGGCGCTCCGGTCGACCCGGAGGTGTAGATGACGTACGCCAGGTGGGCCGGCCCGGAGGGGACGTCGACGGGGTCCGGGGACAGCGCGTCGATCTCCGTGCGCTCCCGGTCGAGCAGGACGAACGCCTCGTCCCCCAGACCCTCGGGACCCAGACCCTCGGGACCGGAGCCTTCCGGACCGGAACCCTCGGCCGCCGGTCCCTCGTCCACCAGGCCCTCGGCGGCGGGGCGGTCGAACAGCGGGCGGTGCTCGGAGCGGGTCACCACCAGCGGGCACCCGGCGGCGGCGACCATGCCGCGCAGCCGCTGGGCGGGCAGGTCGGGGTCGAGCGGGAGGTACGGCGCGCCGCTCTTCCAGACGCCGAGGAGCGTCGGCAGCAGGTCCTCCCCGTGCCGCAGGCAGACGCCGACGAGCGCCTCGGGCCGCGCGCCGCGGGCGAGCAGGTGCCGGGCGATCCGGGTGGACCGCAGGTCGAGTTCGCGGTAGCTGAGCGTCCGCCCGTCGGCGCGGACGGCGGGCGCGTCGGGCGTCCGGGCCGCCTGGCGCCGGAAGAGTTCGAGGACGCCGACGGGTTCGCGCGGAACGCTCCGGCCGAGCGCCCAGCGGCGCAGCACGGCGTGCCGTTCGCCGTCCGGCAGGACGGCGGCCACCGCGTCACCCTCCGGCGCCCCCGCCATCGCCTCCAGGACGCGGCGGTACATGACGGCCAGCCGGTCCAGTTCGGCGGCGGCCAGGTAGCCGTCGGCGTGCAGCACCAGGGTCCGGCCGTCGACGCCGACCCGCAGGCCGTGGCGGCGGGCCGGGTCGGCCGGCTCGTCCGGCTTGCCGAGGTCGGCGGCGTCGGCCGCGAACAGCACGTGGTCGGCGGGGCCGGCCGCCCCGCCCTCCGGTACGGCGGCGGGCCGCACCGCGCGCAGGGCCGCCCCGACCAGCCCGACCAGCTCCCGCCAGGTCCGCGCGGCACCGGGCCGCACGGTGAGGCTGTGCGGGCCGGGACCGTCCCCGGCCGGGAGCACGTCGGTGCTGAACTCGGCCTCCTCGACCAGGGTGTTCAGGACCTTGACGTGGGCCGCGGCGGGTACCGCGACCGGGTCGGCCCCGGCCGCGGCGGCCAGCGCGTCCAGGGCGGCGGCCAGGTCGTCGTAGCGGACCTCGGCCCGGTGGGCCGTCGCCCCGTCCCGGTCGGTGCGCCACGCACTGGGCAGTCTGACGTCTCCGGCGCTCACGCCTCGCCCTCCAGGTCCAGCAGCCGTCGTGCGATCCGCCCGATCAGGGGGCCCGCGTCGTTGAGGATGTAGTGACCCGCGTCCAGCAGGTGCAGCGTGAACTCGCGGCTCGTCTCGGTGCTCCAGGCGGCCATCGACGAGGCGCTCACGAACTCGTCGCGGCGACCGCCGACGACGGTGACGGGCAGGTCGAGCGGCGGGCCCTGGGTGTACTCCAGGGTCTCGACGATCTGGTAGTCGGCCCGGAGGATCCGCTCGAACATGGCCATCAGGTCCTGGTCGCCCAGGACCTGTTCGGCCATGCCGCCGTACTTGACGACCCGCGCCAGCAGTTCGGCGCGGGGCAGCCGGTGCAGCGGCGGGTCCTCGACCGTCCGCACCCGCGGTCCCTCCGCGGAGGAGACCACCAGCTCGACCGGGGCCGGTGCGCCGACGGCGGCGAGCCGGCGCACCAGCTCGGTGGCCGGCACGCTGCCGGAGCAGTGGCCGACCACCGCGTACGGCAGGTCGAGCAGCGGGGTCAGGTGCGGCAGGAGGTCGTCGATCAGGGCGTGCCCGTCGGTGAGCAGGGCCTCCCGCACCCGGTTCTCGCGCCCGGGCGGACGGACCGCGCAGAGGTCGACCTCCGGCGGCAGGTGGTCGAGCCAGGGTTTGAACGCGGCGGCGCCGGCGCCGACGTGCGGGAAGCAGAAGATCCGCAGCGCGGGGCGCTCCGGGGGCCTGAGCCGGGCGATCACCCGGTTCGCCGCTGCACTCGTGGTACCGCCGTTCATACGTCGAGCGCCTTCCTCATCGTCTCGGCCACCTGCGGGTCGTGGATGACGGCCAGGGGGGATTCGAGCCCGTGGTCGAGCCGGTGGACGTCCGGCGGCCGGGCCGCGCCCGCCCACGCCCGCTCCGCCGGATGCGGGTCCGGGCCGTCCAGGAACAGCAGCGCCCGCCCGTCGTACGGCTCGTACGCGTGGGCCCGGACGGCCGACGCGAGCCGGGCCCAGGCCAGTTGGAGCCGGGGGAGGTCGCCGGGCCCCACCGTCCCGTCGTACCACTCCTCCTCGGCGATCCGGTCGTGGATCTCGGCGAGGCTCTCGCCCCCGGTGAGCCCGAACCGTCCGGCGAGCAGGGCCAGCCGCCGGCCGAGCAGGTCGTCGGGTCCGGCGTCCGGCTCGCCCGGCGCCGGCCCGGCGGGCGGCGCGACCAGGGCCAGCAGCGCCACCTGGGCGCCCGAACCGCGCAGCCGGCGGGCCAGTTCGAGGGCGACCACCGCGCCGAGGCCGAAGCCGGCCAGCCGGTAGGGCCCGTCGGGCCGGCGCCCGCGCAGGTCCGCGAGCAGCCGCTCGGCGACCTCCCCGACGCTCCCGAACGGCGGGATCGGGCCGCGGGCGCCCGGGAGGGCGTACCCGTGGGCGGCCCGGCCACCGGTCCACCGGGCGACCGCCGCGCGCTCGGCCCGGACGTGACGGTCGGAATGCACCACGAACAGCGGCGCGGCCGGGTCGCCCTCGGCTATCGGCTCCGGCCGGACGTCCGCCGCGGTCCAGTCCGGCGCGGACACCGCGGCGGCGGCCCCGGGGTCGAGGGCGAGGGCCCGCGGCGGGCCGGTCGGCGTGCCGCCCGCGCCGGGGCCGCCGAGGGTCAGGTGCTCGGCCAGCCGGGCCGGCGTCGGGTGGCGCAGCGCCGCCGAACTCCGGACCCGGAGGCCGCGTTCCCGGGCGGCGGCCACGATCGTGGTGATCGCGAGCGAGTCGCCGCCCAGGTCGAAGAAGTCGTCGTACGGCGAGACCCGGTGCCCGAAGTGCGCGCTCCAGAGCTCGCACAGCAGGCGCTCGACGGCACGGCAGCCGAGCGGGTCCGCGGTGTCCGCGCGGCCGGCACGGCGGCCGTCCGCCGGTGGGGGCGGAGGTATTCGGGTCCGAAAGTTCGGCTGCACGGCAAGGCTCCGTCTCCTGGATCGGGCTTGTCGGAAAGCTTGGTTTCCGCGCCCGCCCCAGGACAGGCATCCGGCAGGCAAGTTACCCGCCCCCAATTGCCGGTTGGCTGCCTGGAGACCGTGCGACGTGGCGGGAAAGAATCGCCGTCGGGTCGCCGCACGGCGATTGTGTATTCCGCGGCGACTCTCATCCGAGAGGACAGGCCCCGGTCGCCTCAAGGGTATTCCGACGAGGAGAACCAGCGTGACCTCAACCATGGCGAGCACCAATACCGACCACCGCGGAGACACCTCCGTACTCGAACTCACCGGCGGCGAGCGGGCCGAGCTGGAGTCGCTGGCCCGGCAGCTGGCGCGCACCGGCCCGGGGCTGGTGGACGATCCCGGCTGGCAGTCCACGGCCCGCGAGGAGAGCTGCCGGCTGCCCGGCCGGCTGAGCCGGGCGGTCCGGGCGTTCCGGCACGACGCCGGGGACGCCGGCACCCTGACGATCAGCAACCTCCCGATGCCGGCGGAGCCGCTGCCGCCCACCCCGACCGTGCCCGACTCCGTGGAGCGCCGGACCACCGTCCCGGCCGCCCTGGCCGTCCTGCTCGGCAGCGAGCTCGGGACGGTGATCGCCTACCGGGACGAGAAGTTCGGCGCGCTGGTCCAGAACGTCGTCCCGGTGCCGGCGCTCGCGGGCTCCCAGAGCAACGGCGGATCGGTGCAGCTGGAGTTCCACACGGAGAACGCCTTCCACCCCCACCGTCCCGACTACGTCGGGCTGTTGTGCCTGCGCCCGGCGCACGAGGACCAGGTCGGCACCCAGGTGGCCTCGATCCGGCTCGCCCTCCCGCTGCTGGACGAGGACGCGCTGACCGTCCTGCGGGAGGCGCGCTTCATGACCGAGGCGCCGCCGTCCTTCCACGCGGTGGGGCTCTCCAGCCCGCACCCGGTGCTCGGCGGCGCGCCCGAGGACCCGGACATCTGCGTCGACTTCCACGCCACCCGGGCCCTGGACGAGCGCGCCGAGAAGTCCCTGGCGCAGCTGCGCGAGGCGCTGGTCGAGGTGCGGTCCGACGTGGTGCTCCGCCCCGGTGACATGATCTTCGTCGACAACCGGCTGGTCGTCCACGGGCGGGTCGCGTTCTCACCCCGCTACGACGGCAACGACCGGTGGCTGCACCGCGTCTTCGTCCACCTGGACCACCGTCGCAGCCGCCGGCACCGCCCCGACAACGGGGCCGTGCTGACCTGACGGTTCCGCCGGGGCCGGGGTCCCCCGCCCCGGCCCCGGGGCGGGGTCCCGGCCCGCCGTGGTCGGGGCGGGCCCGCCC
>NZ_JBEXNT010000155.1:0-20771 GCF_040611255.1 Kitasatospora sp. NPDC002965
CGGGTCGGCCGCCACGACGGCGTCGTCGCCGTGGTGGAGAAGCTGAAGGGCCATCCGCTCTTCGCCCACATCACGCTGACCCGGTCGGAGCGTTCACCGATCGCGGCCCTGGTGACCGAGATGCTGGAGGGCCCCGACATCTGACCGGCCCGAGGGGGCGGGCCGTGTCCGGGTGGCGATACGCCCGCCGGTCCGCCCCTTCCGCGTACCGGCCCCGGGCGGCCCCGGTACGCCTCGGTGTCCGCCGCCCGGTGGGCGGCGGACACCGAGGGGGAGCCGCGGTCGCTCGCAGTCCTCCGCCCGTACGCAGACCGGAGGCGGGGGCGGGGACCGGGGCGCTGTCTGACCGGCCCGGCGGCCCGGCCAACGGTCAGGTTGTCGTAGGGGACCGGTCGCGGTCTCCTCGTTCGTGCTGATGTCCACCCGGAAGGAGCGCGTGGCCCGGCAGCCGTGGGGATGTGGGCGGTGCAACGGGACAGCAAAGCGCGGGCCCGGCCGGGATCCTCACGGCCGGGCCGGACGTACCGTCAGCGGACCGCGACCACGTCCCCGACCGGCGCTCCGTGGGAGTACGGGGGCCTCGACATCTCGACGACCCGCCCTCCCGCCTCCTCCAGCCTCCGGATGGTCGCCGCGGCCATCGCGTCGTCCAGGGAGAACACGAAGGGGCCGGGGACGAGCACGGTGTCGCAGACGCCCGTCTCGACGGCGCGGGTCAGCGCGGCCAGCGCCGCCAGGGGTTCGGTCGACCGTCGGCCGTTGTCCATGAACAGCGTCGCCTCGCCCAGCCCGGAATCGACGGAATAGCGCTGGAGGAGCTGCCAGTAGTCGAGCATCAGCACCGCGTCGCACGGGTAGCACCGGAGATAGATGGCGGTGGGCCGGCTCACAACGGGCCGAATTCTCGTGGCCATGACTCTCTCCCTCGGGCGGCACCCGGTCATCTCGGGCGAAATCTCTACTTCCAGCAAAGCCCGCACGAGCGAGCCGGTCCAGTACTCCGGCCACCCAAGTTCACGCCGGTTCGCCGAACCGTAGGTACCCCTCTCCGTAGTCGTGAGTAGTCCCCCGAAGCGATGGCTCGCCGCAGGCGAGAGCGGACTCGGCCGCCCTGCTCGCCGAGTTCCCCGGAGCGGGCGAATCCGGCCCGTTTCCGTACCGGATTCCGGGGCCCGAAACCGGGGTCGACGAATTCCGGGAGCGCCGGGCACTTCCCCGTCCGAGAGCCCTGTCGACCCGGGCGGAAAAAGGCGCGCCGATCTCGGCCGCCCGCACTCGGCCGGCCGCTCCCTGCGGCCCGCCGTCGACGCGCGAACCGGCGAGGAGGCCGGATCGCCGTCCCCGATTCCGGCGGGTCGTGAGGACCTCCGGCGGACTCCGCGTGCCGGTTTCACGGGCCGGTTTCACGGGCCGGAACTCCGCACGGCATCGCTCACCCGTCCGGCAAGCCGAGCCTCGGCTGCCGGACTTGACGACGGCATCGAACCGGCGGTGTCATAGCTCTCGGCCGTCCGATCATGTTCGTTCCTGATCTTTCGCGTTCGATTGGCCTGCTCGGCCGTCCGTCGCCGCATGCCCCGAAGGCCGTCCCGGCCGCCGGGTAACGATCCCGCAACGCAGCGGGACGCCGGTGGCGATCCCGACTCCACCTGTCCGAGTCCCCTGGTTCCGAGGAGTGTGCTGTGCCGTCCCACCGTGTCGTCGACGCCCGAGGCAGCGTGACGCACCGCGGCGCGGCGCCCGGCACCGTGCGGACGGCCGCGGCCCGGCCGCGCCGCCGTCGCCGCCCACGGCCGGAACGGGCACGGCCGCGCGCCCATCGGGCTCCGGTCCCTCCACGGCGCATCGGTGCTCCGACCATCAGGGCCGGCCCCTGATCCGGCCGCCGCACGATCCGCCGAATGCCCGAACCCTCCTCAAGGATCACCATGCCCCAGCCGCCGCACCCGGCCGACGACGCTCCCGAGTCCACCCCCCGCCGCGGGACGGCCGACGAGCCCGGCCCGTCCCCGTCCGGTTCCGACACCGGTTCCGACACCGATTCCGACGCCGTGCTGATCGCCCGTCTGCGGGCCGGGGACGACAGCGTCGTGGGGACTCTCTTCGAGCGCCACCACCGTGTCGCGCTCGGCTACGCGCGCTCGCTCGGCGGCATGGACCACCGCTCCGAGGACCTGGCGAGCGAGGCCTTCGTCCGCACGCTGGCCGCCGTGCGGGCGGGCAACGGGCCGACGGACAACTGGCGCCCCTACCTGCTCACCGTCGTCCGCAACACCGCGGCGGCGTGGGCGACGAGCGACCGGCGCACCTTCCCCACCGACGACGTCCAGGACTGGGCGGACGAGACCGACCACGCCCCCTCCCCCGACCAGATCGTCGCAGCGTCCACCGAACACGAGCTGATCGTCGCGGCGTACCGATCCCTCCCGGACCGGTGGCGGTCGGTGCTCTGGCACTCGGTGGTCGAGCGACGCCCGGCGGAGGAAGTGGCGTCGCTGCTCGGTCTCTCGGCGAGCGGGCTCTCCTCACTCGCCGCACGGGCCCGGGAGGGCCTGCGCACCGCCTATCTCACGGCGCACCTGTCCACTGCGCAGTCGGCGGAGTGCCAGGTCTACGCGAGCCAGCTCACCGCACGTGTCCGCGGAACCTCGCAACGGAGGTCCAAAGCCCTGACGCGGCACCTCGACGAGTGCCCGTCCTGCCGGCGCTGCGACGAGGAACTCCACGACGTCAACCGGCGATTGCGTCTCGCCGCGGTGGCGTTCATCGGACCGTGGTCCGGCGGCGAGGCGTCCGTGTCCGCGCTCGCACCACAGGCCTGGTCCGGTCACCCGCCCGCCCCGCAGCCGCCGCACACGCCGCCCGCAGTTCCGCGCACGGGCCCCGCCAAGGCGGTGGCGGGCGCCCTGACGGCCGGCGCCACCGTCGTCGCGGCGATCGCGTTGACGCCGTACCTCTCATCGCCGCATGCGGAGCAGCCCGTCGATGCGCGGCCGCCGGTCCAGCTCTCCACTCCGGCGGCCGGTGATCCGAACCGCCCCGTCGTCCCCGCGGACGCGGCTGTCCCCGCCCTCGCGGCCGCCCCGGTCCTCCCGGTGACCTCGTCGCCGACCGCCTCGACGGCCCCCGACCGGGCGACGGGCGCATCGGGCGCTCCCGCGTCCCCCGCCACGGCGGCGTCACCGGGCCCCACCACGCGGACCGGGTCCCCGTCCTCGGCCACACCTCCGGGAAGCGTGGCCGCGACCGGGCGGGGAGGAGGACTGTCGGCCGGTGTGTACTCGGTCTCCACGCCCGCCGCCACGCTTCCCGGGGACCGCCGCGTCCGGCTGCGCCTCGCCGGGACGGGAAACTGCGGCGAGGTCGAGGACCGCGAATCGACGGCCGGCCTTCCCTACTTGGCGCCGTGCACGGCGTCGGACGATCAGCTGTGGATCGTGCGCGCCGACCGGTCCGGCGGCGCCCGGCTCGTCAGCGCCGCGAACAGCGCCTGCCTGGAATCGGCCGGGACCGCCGGGGCCGTCGTCTCGCAACAGCCCTGCGGCGACAACGCCCGCCAGTCGTGGCAGGTCGTCGACCTCACGGGCGGGGAGAGCGCCCTTCGCCATCGCACCTCCGGGCTGGTCCTCTCCTCGCAGGGCACCGGGCAGGTGTACGAGACCCTGCGGCTGCGATCCGCCGACTGCGACTCGGACCCGGTGTGCCGGCCGAGCGCCGCCTTCCGGCTGTGAACGCCGGCGCGAGGCCGATGTCACCAAGGACCTTCGTGTCATCTCCCACCAGGGCGCTCACCGACGCGGAAGCCGGCGGGATCCCGCCCTCCTCCTCCGCCCGGCGGGCGGTGGCCCGGGAACGGGCGCTCCGGTACGGCGACGTGGTGCTGGCCTACGCCGCAGATCTCTGCGCGACTCCGCAGGCCGCGCACACCCTGGCGACCGACGTCCTCGACCGGGCGGTCGACGACGCACACCGGGAGCAGGACCGGAGCTCGTCCTGGATCTGCCTCCTGCTCGGCGAGGCACGGCTGCTCGCCGCCGACTGGGCCGACACCGGGCGGAGTGACGACCTGTCACCGGACTTCCGGGCGTGGCTGTCCGTCCGCAGGACACCGCACCGGAGCCACCGCGAAGCCGTTGCCGCCGCCGAGGAGGAGAGTCCGTTGCAGGGCGCGCTGGCACAGCTCACGGACCTCCCGGCCGCGGAGCTGTGGCGGGCGCTCGCCCCGGCCGCCGGACCCGAGCGGACACCGGCGGCATCACCGGACCCCTCCGAGCAGGCCCGCAGGATCCTCGCCGACGCGTACATCCGCGTCCACGCCGTCGGCGCGCCCGAGCGCCGGTGCCGGCATCTGGCCGCCCTGATCGCGGAAGTGGCCGGCACCGACACCGCACCGTCGATGGGGACCGCCGCCCACCTCGCGCAGTGCAGCCGCTGCCGCGGGGCGCTGGCCGATCTGCGGGCAATCCACCGTTGGGAGAGCGACCATCTGCGAAACGGCCTGCTGGCGGCCTTCCGGCCCGCTGCCGACGCGTGGCCGGAGCCCGTGCCTGTCGCCGTTTCCACCTCGCCCGACCCCGCACCGGACCTCCCGCCCGACTCCCCGCCCGACCTCCAGAGGCCGACGCATTCTCCGGAGCCGAGCGAGATCGACATCGGCCGTGCCCACCGTCGTGCCGGCAGGCCGTCCCGGCACACGGCCCTCCGCCGCCGGATCGCCGTCGGCGCCGCCGGTGTGGGAACGGTCGCGCTGGCGCTCGGGCTGGCGATGGCCGACACCCGGGCAGGTCACGTCACCGGGCCGCCGACGGCCGACCGGACTCCGACCGCCGCCGACGACCTCGCGCCGGGGCCGACGGAGACGAAGGTCGAACCGCTTCCACCCGCGCCCGAATCACCGCCGGCCACACGGACGCCGAGCCCGCGAAAGACCAGGACCGGGTCCGCGTCACCCACCGCGAACACCGGCGCGTCCGCCGGCCCGTCCGCCGGCCCGTCGCCGTCCGCGACCACCGCACCGGCCCTGCCGAGCGGTCTCGACACGCCCGGTCCGCCGAGCACGCCGTCCGCCCAACCCTCCTCCGCCGCGCCGTCCGTCGCGCCCTCGGCGACGCCCTCCGCCCCGCCCGCCGCACCGCCGTCCCCCTCGCCCTCGGCGACGGAGTCCTCACCGGTGCGCGCGCTCCGGCGGGGCGACAGCGGGCCCGAGGTGGTCCGGCTGCAGAAGCTGCTGGTGAAGGCCGGATGCGCACCCGGCGATTCGGCGTTCGAGCGCGGCCGGTTCGACCCCGCCACCGAGCGGGTCCTCGCCACCTTCCAGCAGGCGGCCGGCATCCGGGGCGACGAACGCGCGCACACGATGTACGGCGACCGGACGAGAGGGGCCCTCGAACAGTCGGCGGCAGGGCCGCGGTGCCGGTCCGGGCAGGCGCCGCAGAACGGTTGACGCGACGTCAGCTCCGGGTGCGCCGGGCGGTCGTCGACGACCGTTCCGGGGTCGTTCCGGGGTCGTTCCGGGGTTCCGGGACGGTCGGCCGAAGGCACCCGGCCGGCGATGTCGGAGCACGACCGCCCGACACCACGGAGTCCCGGCCAAGGACGTCACCCGGCGGGGACGTCCTTGGCCCAGTTCTGCCGGACGTACTGCAGCGCCGTGTTCAGCTGGGACTCCGAGGGGAAGGCGGGCGTGCCCTCGACCGTCGGCAGCTTCGAGGCGAGGGACTTGTCGAGGGTGCCGTTCTTCGCCATGTTCTCCATCAGCACGGGACGCGCGTAGTCGACGAGCCGCAGGTTCTGGCCCTCCGGGCTCGCCAGGTACTCCGCCCAGAGGCGGGCGGCGGCCGGATGCGGGGCGTCCTTGTTGATGGCCTGGGCGTAGTACTGCGAGAAGCTGCCGTCGAACGGGATGGCCACCCGCCAGTCGACGCCGGTCCCGGCGAGCTCCTCGGTGTGCGAGAGGTTGAGGAAGTCCCACTCGATGCTGATGGGCGTCTCGCCGCGGGCGATCGCGGCCGGGTTGGGGTTGGCCCGGTTGTAGTTGCCCGCGGCATCGAGCCTGGCGAAGAAGTCGACACCCGGGGCGATGTCGTCGAACGAGCCCCCGTTCGCGAGGGCCGCCGCGAACACCCCGGCGAAGGCCGACCCGGCTGTGGTGGGGTTGCCGTTCAACGCGACCATGCCCTTGTACTCGGGCTTGAGCAGATCGGCGAACGACGCCGGGCAGGTCCGGACCCGGTTCGCGTCGCAACCGATCGCCACGTAGCCACCGTAGCTGTTGTACCAGCGGCCGGCGGCGTCCTTCTGCTCGGCCGGGATCCGGCCGAACGCCTCGGGCTTGTACGTGGCCAGCAGACCCTCCCTCGCCGCGGACTGGGCGAAGGTGTCGCCGAGGTCGAGCACGTCGGGCGCACGGTCCTGGCCCCGGTAGCGCTTGATGTCCTCGATCTCCTCCTGGCTGGAGCCGAAGGGGTTGTCGACGACGACCTCGATCCCGTACTTCGCGGTGAAGCCGTCGATCAGGCCGCCGTAGTTCGCCCAGTGCCGCAGCAGCGTGGTGGCGTTGAGCCTGCCCTCCGCCCGGGCCGCCCCGACCAGTGCGTCCATCCCGCCCGCGTCCCGGGCCGAGACGGACAGGCCCGGCTCCACCGGTGCCCGGTCGCCGTCCCCGCCGCAGCCGGCGAGGCCGAGCGCCGCCAGGCAGCCGCAGACGGCGAGCACGCGAACGCGGCGGGGTACTCGGGCCACGACGCCTCCTCGGGGGTTCAGCGGTGACGCGATGTGCGCGCTTTCGAGCCTACTCGGACGCCCCGGGCTCCTCCGCCCCGTCCGGCACGGGCGGAGGACCCCGGGGTCGTCACGCTCCGTCACGGTCAGATCGCCAGGTCGTCCCACTGGCCGAGCAGGTCGTCCTCCGAGAGCTCCTCGGCAGGCCCACCGCCGGTCAGCGACTGGGAGGTCCAGATGGTCTTGCCCCTCGGCGAGTAGCGGGTCCCCCAGCGCTCGGCGTAGCGGGCGACGAGGAACAGACCGCGTCCGCCCTCGTCGGTGTCCGCCGCACGGCGGATGTGCGGGGCGGTGCTGCTCCCGTCGGAGACCTCGCAGACCAGGGTCTCGGTGAGGAGCAGCCGGACGTGGATGGGCTCCGCGCCGTACCGCACGGCGTTGGTGATCAGTTCGCTGAGGATGAGCTCGGTGCCGAAGCCGATGTGCTCCAGGCCCCAGTCGGCCAGCCGGCGGGCACAGGCCCTGCGCACCGGGCCCACCGCCTCGGGATCGCTCGGTACGTCCCATTCGGCGACGCGGTCCCGGGCCAGGAGCCGGGTCCGGGCCACCACGAGGGCGACGTCGTCGACGGGCCGGGCGAGCAGCATCGACTCGATCACGCTGTCGCAGGTCTCCTCCGGAGGGCGGACCGGCCCGCCGAGCACGTCGTCCAGCGCGCTCATGGCGGCGTCCACGTCACGGTCCCGGGCCGCGAGCAGGCCGTCGGTGTAGAGGACCAGTCGGGAGCCCTCGGGCACGGCCAGTTCGACGGCCTCGACGGGCATGCCGGCGCCGAGGCCCAGCGGAGGGGAGACGGGCGGGCGCACGAACTCGACGGTGCCGTCGGGGTGGGCCACCGCCATCGGGAGGTGGCCGGCGGTGGCGGCGCTGACCCGTCCGCCGACCGCGTCGTAGACGGCGTAGAAGCAGGTGGCTCCCGTCATCACCTGGGAGCTGTCCGGGCCGTCGCCCTCCTCGCCGTCGATGCGGGCCACCAGGTCGTCCAGGTGGCCGAGCAGTTCGTCCGGCGGGAGGTCCAGGGCCGAGAAGTTGTGGACGGCGATGCGGAGCCGGCCCATGGTGACGGCGGCGTGCAGCCCGTGGCCGACCACGTCGCCGACCGCCAGGGCGACCCTGGCGCCCGGCAGGGGGATCACGTCGAACCAGTCGCCCCCCACGCCCGCCTGGGCGGGCAGGTACCGGTGGGCCACGTCCAGGGCCTCCTGGGCCGGCAGCTCCCGGGGCATCAGGCTGCGCTGGAGGGTCGCCGCCATCGTGTGCTCGCGGCTGTAGCGCCGGGCGTTGTCGATGCAGACGGCGGCCCGCCCGCCGACCTCCCGCGCGAAGGCGAGGTCCTCGTCGTCGAACGGCGGGGAGTTCTGCGTGCGCCAGAAGTTCACCAGCCCCAGCGTCACGCCGCGGGCCTGGAGCGGGACGACCATCAGCGAGTGGATCCCGTAGTCGAGGATCTGCCGGGCGCGTTCGAGGTCCTGGGTCCGCCAGCCCGTGGTGGCCACCAGGTCGGGCTCGATGACGGACCGGCCGTCGCGCACGCTCGCCGCCATGGGTGTGCCCGGCGCGAAGTCGATCAGCCGCCCGACGGGGTAGAGCGGGTGGTCCTCCGCGAGTCCGGCGACGGCGCTGCGGCGCAGCTCGGTGGTGGCGCCGTCCGGGGCGTCGCCGTGCAGCACCGGGTCCTGCAGCTCGACGGTGGCGATGTCGGCGAAGCCCGGGACGGCAGCCTCCGCCAGCTCCTCGGCGGTCCGCACCACGTCCAGCGTCGAACCGATCCGCATCCCGGCGTCGTAGAGGAGTCTCAACCGCTCCCTGGCCAGCTCCGCCCGCCCCGCCAGCACGCGCAGCTCCGTGGTGTCACGCAGGGTGACCACGCTGGTGCCGTGCACTCCGGTGGGTGTGGTGGGCCGCTTGTTGAGGGACAGCAGGCGGTCCGCCGACCGGTGGACCTCGTCGTCGGCGGTCCGGTCCGAGGCAAGGAGCTCGGCGGTGTCGGCGTCGAGCCCGAGGGTGTCGACGCGGTGCCCCTCGGCGTCGGCGGGGAGGTCGAGGAGGCGGCGGGCCTCGTCGTTGGCCAGGAGCAGGCGTCCGGTGTCGTCGGTGATCAGGACGCCCTCGCGCACCGAGTGCAGGACGGCGTCGTGGTGTTCGTACATCCGGGTCATCGCGGCCGGGCCCAGCCCCCGCGTCTGGCGTCGCAGCCGGCGGCTCACCAGGGCGGCGCAGCCGGCCGCGAGGGCGGCGGCGGCCGTCGCCCCGATCAGGAGGACGGGCAGCTGACGGTCCACCGAGTTCTGTACGGACTCGACCGTGACGGGGGCGGAGACGATGGCCACCACGTTGCCGGCCGCGTCCTTGACGGGGACGGCCGAGACCACCGAGCGGCCCAACGCACCGTCGAAGGTGCTGGTGAAGGCCCTGCCCTCGGCGGCCTCCGCGTAGGGGCCGATGACGTGCTTGCCGAGCTGCGCGGTGTCGCTGTGCGTGAGGGTGGTGCCGTCGAGCCGGTACACGATGAGCGCGTCGATCCCGGCGGCCGTCCGGGCCTCCTCGGCCAGTGGCTGGAGCGTCGCGGTGGGGGTGTCGCCCTGCAGGGCTTCCAGGAGCCCCGGCGCGTGGGCGAAGGACTGGGCGGCGGCGAGGGTGCGGTGCCGGGCGTCGGTCAGGGTGGCGCGCTGTGACTGGACCACGAGGGCCGCCACGGCGGCGGCGACCAGGAGCACCACCATCACGAGCTGGAGGAGGAAGACCTCCCGGGCGAAGCTGCGGTCGGCCGCCCTGCCCGGCAGCGGAGGCTCCGGAGCGGGATCGCCCCGTGCCTCACCGCCGCCCTCCGCGCGCCCCCCGTGGGCGGCGGTCCCGGGCTCACCGGCTCCGCCGCCGGTACGGGCGCCGGCCGGGCGGCTCCCGTGGCTACCGCCCACACGAGGGTTCATAGTCACCATTTATCCTGCTTTGTCACTGCGCTGGCAAGGAGCAGCGGACGGGAGCCCCGAAACAGGCCCGGAGGTCGCGCTGTCCTTCGCCTTCACAACCCTCCGTGACGGATGTCCGTCTCGGCTCGCCGTCTCGGCACGGCTGTTCGCGGCCCGGCGGCGGAGCCGGGCGACCGACGGAGGGCTCACACGGGTGCGGGTGCGCCCGACGCCCGTCCACGGGCGGCCGCACGCCTGCGGCGCCTGACCAGCAGGACGGTGAACCCCGCGGTGAGGGAGGTCAGGAGTCCGGCGAGGATCCACGGCACTTCGAGGAAGTCGTCGGATCCGGAGGCACCGACCCCGTTCGCGGTCGCCGTGACCGTGACGTCGCCCCAGCCCGTGGGCGCCCCCGGCCAGGACTCCGTCACCTGCACCTTCTCGCCGGGGAACAGTTCGGCCGGCACGTTCGTCAGCTGCCTCGTCGTGGGCACCCCGGCGAACACTCCCCCGACGTGGAGGGAGGCCCGGGGGGCGAGCTTCACGTTCCCGGTGTTGTGCAGCGTGTAGGACACGGTGGTGCTGCTGTCGCCGGTCCACGGGATGCGCGGGTTCTCCGCGGTGAGACGCAGGTCCTCGACCGCCAGTGCCGGCATCTGCGGTCCTTCGACGCGCAGGTAGATCCGTGCTCCGACGCCGCGCCGGACACCGATGTAGGAGCCGGCACCCGGCTGCACCCGGTCGTCGACGGCCACGAGGGCACCGACGTGGTCACCGGGCGAGGCGTTACCGGGAACGGCCAGGGTGAAGCCGACCGTCACCGCGGAGTGGGCCGGGACCGTCACGATGTCCTTCTCGGGTTGTCCCCAGGTGCCGACGTCGCGCTGGGTCTCCTCGCGGCCGCGCACCGCCAGGCCGCCGTCGCGCGGCGTGTTGTAGGCGTCGGCGACGTGGAGGCGCAGGGTCAGCGGGCCGGCCGTGGTGTTGGTGAGGACGGCGCGATCGGCGAACGTCGTACCGGGACGCGCCGAGAGCTGGAAGGCCGTGCGCGGTGTGATCTCGGAGTCGGCCGGCTCGACCGACCACTCGCCGTTGTCCGCGGCCCGCGCCTGGAGAGGGGACAGCGCCGTCAGGACGGCGAGGAGGAGGGTGACGACGGGTGCTCTGCGCATGGCTCGTCAGCTTTCGTGAGCACCGCGTGCCGGACGCCGGGGCTTCCGGCACGCGGAGCGCGATCAGAGGAGGGTGAGGGTCAGCGTTCCGGCGTAGTCACCGACGGGGGTGAACTTCGGAACGTCCAGGGAGACGGTGGCACCGGCGGTGAACTCTCCACCGGTCAGGGCGCCGTCGGGGGCGGACGCCAGCGTCGCACCGTCCGTGCCGATGACTCCGGGGCTGCCGGCCTGGCAGGTGCTCGGGCTCTCGGCCTTGGTGGCACAGGTCGGGGTCCAGCTCAGTCGTGCGGCCTCGATCCGGCCGCGCGGCCCGGTGAAGTCGGTGACCTTGCCGGTGAGCGACCAGCCCGCCGCGCCGCCGCGGAAGTCCTTGATGATCGCCGGGTTCAGGGTGCCGGTCGACGCGCCGCCCGCTCCGAAGGCGACCGGGGGGAGCCGGACGGCGTCGGTCGTGGCCGTCATGGTGAGCACGCCGGCACTGACCGAGGTGCTGATCTGCTGGTCCACCTTGCCGGGGGTGCCACCGCCGGGCGGGTTCGTCGGGTCGGTCGGGTCCGTCGGGCCGGTCGGGTCCGTCGGTGCGCCGACCTTGGCGACCTTCCAGGACTGGCCGGCACCGGTGCCGCAGTCCGTCTGGACCAGGTGGGCGCCGGCCTGCGTGGATCCGTCCTTGCTGTCGAGGCACTTGTTGCTGTGCTTCGCGACGATGCGGACGTGGCCGTCGGCGAGGCTCTCGAAACGCCAGCGCTGGTTGTCACCGGAGCCGCAGTCGTACTGCTTGACCTCGGCCCCGTTCGCGACCGACTTGTCCGAGACGTCGAGGCACTTGCCGCTGTGCTGGGCGAGCACCCGGACGTAGCCGTTGCTGTTGTCGGTGAAGCGCCACTGGCTGTTCAGTCCGCTGTCGCAGGCCCCCTGGACGACGACCACGCCGTTGTCGGAGACACTGCCCGGAACGGTCGCACACTGCCCGCTGCCCTTGTTGGCCATGGTGTTGAGCGGGTCGCCGCCCACACCGCGGATCCGGCCCGTCGCCGTGTCGATCGAGACGTCGGTGTACCACGGGAGGGTCATCGTCGTGGCGTCCGGGAACTCCAGCGGAAGCCACACGTAGGTGGAGTCGTTGACCCGCTTCGGGTCGGACCACACGCCCGCCCAGCGGTCGCCCATGTAGAGGTAGGACGTGGTCTCGCTGCCCTCCACCGGCAGCACGAACGTGGTCTGCGAGTGGTGGCCGTTGCTGTTGCCGACGTCCCTCATCGGCGTCCACGGCCCGGTGGGGCTCGGAGCGGTGGCGTACTTCTGCTGGTTGGGGTCCCAGTAGCTGGTCCCGGAGGTGAGCATGAAGTACACGCCGCCGCGCCGGAACAGGGCGGGGGACTCCCGGTGGGCTCCCGGCCAGGGGTTCGCCACCAGGTCCTTCACCCGGGTGTAGTCGTCGGTGAGCTCGTAGATGTGCAGGTCGGCGTTGTTGTTCGCGGAGGAGATCATGTACGCCTTGCCCGCGGCCCGGTCCTCGAACACGGTGATGTCACGCGACATGTGCTCGGCGCCCGACGCGTCCTTCGGTCGGAACGACCCCTTCCACTCGTACTGGCCGTCCACCGTGGACGAGACCGCCACCGCCGCCCGGGCCTCGGCGTAGGAGTCGTCGTTCTCCTTGTGCATCCACATCACGAACTGGCCGGTCTTCTCGTTGTAGAGGACCTTCGGCCGCTCGATCAGCGCCGTGGCCAGCTCCGGGGAGGACTCCTGGGTGAGCACGTGCCCCCGGGGCTCCCACGCCTTCAGGTCCTTGGAGCGGTAGGCCGACACGTAACGGAACTTGTTGTCCTCGCCGCGGTCCTCACCGAACCAGTAGTAGTACTCGCCCACTTTGATCACGCCGCCGCCGTGGGCCTGCACCCCCGCACCTCCGGTGTCCGGGAACTGGGTCCCGGGAGAGGTGGTGACGGGCGCGGCCTGCGCGGCCGGTGCCCAGACCACGACCGACAGGAGCAGGCCAAGAAGGCCCGCGAAAACGGATCCCACTCTTCTCATGCAGGGTTCCTTGATGCCATCCGCCCGGTCCCGCGCCCAGGTCCAGTCGGAGAAAACCTCAATCCGAACCGAACAGCAAGCGACACCGTTACACGGAAATCAACATATTGGGGGGTAGCCTGACTCGCCTACGGGCAAGTGTCAACACAATCGCAACATGCAGGCCATCTCGTCGCATCATTGCGACCTAACCGCAATCACGATCGGACGGTCGAGCGATCCCCCCGGCCGCTGCGCCCACCCGCTGTGCACTTCCCAGCGGCGATCGATCACAACTGTTCGGTAACGGCGCGGGCCCGCCGTGGGGAGTCGGCGCTCCTCCTTCATGATCCCGCCCTCCCGGTCGGCCCCACAGGAACCCCCGGCGGAGCGGGACCGGAGCAACCGCGCACCGAAGGAGAGCCACCCCCATGTCGCCCTTCCGCCACTCGCCCCGGCCGGCGTACGACGCCGGGGCCCCCGAGGCCCCGATGCCGTCCGGGCCCCGGAGCCTCGCCCCGCGCACCGGAGCGCCCGTCCTCGTCCCGGCCTACGGGAACGGGGCGTCGTGACCGTCCACAGGACACCGGGCGAGCCGGGCGCCGTCGTCCTCGGCCGATGCGTGGCCCCGGACGGCCCGCCGGGTGGCCCCACGGGTGGCCGTCCCTCCGAGCCGGGCCCGGTGGCATCCGGGCTCAGGCTCGTCGTCACCGACCGGGACGAGCAGGACCAGCAGGACGACCGGGACGAGCAACGGCTTCGACTGCACATCGGCCCCGGCGGACGGTGCGGCCTGCGCTTCCCCCACCCGGCTCCACCGCCCCCGTGCACCACCGGCGGGAGCATCGTGGGAGCAGCGGCGGACACCTGCCTGCCCGCCGAGCACCGCCGTGCCCTGGTGGAGGTCGTCAGCGCGGCACGGAACCACGACTTCGTCCTGGCCGTCCAGCGGGTGGACAGCCTGCTCGTCACCGTGGCCGCGTCGTTCGGCCCCCGCCACCACTTCACCCTCACCGTGGCCCAGGTCCGCGCCGACCTGGCCTGGCTGTCCGGAGACGCCCGGTTCGCGGCAGAGCTCTGGACGCTGATCGCCGGCGAGTGGGCGCGGCGCGAAGGTCCGACGAGCCGACCGGCCCGCTTCGGTGCACGTCAGGCGGCCGCCTCCTGGCGGGAGGTCCCCGATGCCGAGGCCGCCGCCGTCGGCGCCGCCCTCCTGGCAATGCTGCTGACCGTCGTCCCGGACCCGGAGTCCACCCCCGTCGTACGCGCGGTCCGCCACCGGATGAGCGTGATCGGCGGCGGAGGCCCTCGAACCCCGGGCTCCGCCGACGCCACCGGGGGCCACGCCGCTCCGGCACAGCCCACCGCCGGGCGTCCGCCCCGGAACCCGCAACCGCGATGACCCACGAGGAACCCGCATGACGGGAAGACCCGGCCGGGCGGTCGGCGACGTGGTGGCCGGCCGTACGGCCTTACCGCTCGGCCCCGGCGGCAGGGTGACGCCCGGAAGGGCTCCGGCCGTCACCCTGCCGCAGGCACCGCCCTCCCTCTCCCATCGCGGTCCTCCCCCCACTGCCGGCCTTCGCCCACGGACCGCTGCCCACCGAGCCCACACAAGGAAGAACGATGAGAGAGCCGTCAACGTCCTGGAGCTCCTTCAGGCGCCGCGGCGACGTGCCGCCACCGGACGGGCCGGACGCCGGTTCCCCTCCGGGTGAGGACGGCCGCACCCCCTCCACCGAGGTCGCGCGGACGCCCGGTCCGTTTCAGAGCCTCCACGGAGAGGACCGGCCGGTTCCCGGAGTGCGAGTCGGCGCCGCGCCTTCCGGATTACGCCTCGCCGGTACGGGAGCCGTCGAGCCGTCGGCGGTGCACGACGCCTCACAGAGACCGGCCGGACCGGCCCTCGCCTCCGTGCCCGAGACCTGCCGGCGGCAGATTCTGCGGGCCATGGTCCGGGCCGCCGGGCGACGACAGATCCCCGCCCCGGACACGGCCGCCACCGCGACCGCCACCGATCAGGTCGACCCCGACCACGCCTGGCGCGCCGGAGCCGCCGCCATCGCCGGCCGGACGTGCCGCTACGTCGCCGCTCTCCAGGCCTCCCCCGGCACCTGGCCGGACGGCCGGGTGCCCTCGGCCGAGCAGCTCGCCCCGTTCTGCGGTTCCTGTTCCTCCGAAGCCCCGACGGTGGAGATCCCGGTCGTCCGGCCGGAGCAGGAGACCGCCGTCGTGATCCGCCGCGGGGCCGTGGCTCCGCTCGCCGTGCGTTCCCTGTCCCCGGGTGCGGGCGGTCCCGTCGGCCCCACCGGCCCGCGGTGGCATGCGCGCGGCGCCGTGTGGTGGACGCTGGCGCTCTCGGCGAGTGCGCTCATCGGGGGCACCGCGGCCCTGCTGCACGGGAACCCCGCCGACGGTACGCCCCGGCCGAAGGCGACCGCCGCAGATGTCCCGCCCGCCTCGACGCAGTCGCCCCCGCTCGCGGTGGGCCGCGCCGAGGGGGCGGGCGAGACCCCCTCGGCCACCCCGTCCGGCTCTCCGCCGTCCGAGAACGGATTACCGGCCTCGTCCCGACCGCCGGTTCCCGCCGTCCCCCGTCCCTCCTCCACCGCGCAGCTCCCGGCGCTCTCCGGCACGTCCACCGCCGGGACCGGCTCCGCCGCCGGGCCGACGCCGAAAGGGCCGGCCGAAGCCCCGGCGGCGGTGCGGACCTCCCCCGTGCCGAACCCCACCGGGACGCGCAGGCCGTCCGCGGATCCGCAGACCGTCCGACCGACCGCCCCTCGTCCCGGAGCGTCGACCGAACCTCCCGTGGTCGTCCGGCCGACCGTCCCCGCGCCCGGAGCGTCGACCGAACCCCCCGTGGTCGTCCGGCCGACCGTCCCCGCGCCCGGAGCGTCGACCGAACCCCCCGTGATCGTCCGACCGTCTCCCTCTGCGAGCCACCCCGCGACACCCTCGACGCCGGGGCCCGCCTCCGACCGTCCGGGAGCCACAGCGGGCTGACGCCGGCCACGTCCGTGCGTGTCATCGGCCGAACGACCGGCCTCGTGCGGGGACTTCACGGTTGCCGCCGACCGCCCGTACCGGGCCCCGGGCAGCACGGACAAGGCGGGGGGCGGGCCTCACTCGGAGCCCCACCCCCCGCCGCGCACGTCACCCGTGCCGCGCCGCCCGGCGGCGCCGCAGGAGAACGAGGGCACCGGTTCCGGCGCCCAGCAGAGCGACCCCGGCTCCGGCGATCACCACCCCCTGGTCACCGCCACCGGTCCGGGCCAGGCTCCGTTCCAGGGCGTCGGCCGCACTGGTCGCCCTGGCGACCGCCACCGGCTGGATCTTCAGTGGTGCGCTGGTCGGGGTGTCCATCGGGAAGGACAGGGGCACCGGCCCGTCGTCCTCGGTGGTGGCAGCCGTCGACGGCACCGCCGAGGTCGTGGGGCGGTTGGCGACGACCGAAGGTGCCGGGCTGGTGGGTGCCGGCTCGGCGGCACGCGTCGGGGTGGCCGAGGGCGTGGGGGAAGCGGTGGGGGTGGTGGCCTGTGTCGGCGTGGCGGTGGGCGTGGGGGTGACGGCGGTCGTGGGGGTGGGGGTGGGGGCGGGGGTGACGGTCGCCGACGGGGTCGGGGTGACCGTGGGCGTCGGGGTGGCCGTAGGCGTCGGAGTGACCGTGGGCGTCGGGGTCGGGGTCGCCGTCGGGGTGGCCGTGGCCGTGGGCGTCGGCACAACCGTGGGTGTCGGGGTCGGGGTCGCGGTCGGCGCCACCGTCGGAGTGGCCGTGGGGACCGGCGAAGCGGTGGGCGTCGGGGTGGCC
The DNA here is from genome assembly GCF_040611255.1 of Kitasatospora sp. NPDC002965. Taxonomy (NCBI): domain Bacteria; kingdom Bacillati; phylum Actinomycetota; class Actinomycetes; order Kitasatosporales; family Streptomycetaceae; genus Kitasatospora; species Kitasatospora sp. NPDC002965. Next base: position 16,695 of record NZ_JBEXNT010000155.1, read on the forward strand.
GTGGGCGTCGGCGAAGCCGTGCGTGTCGGGGTGGCCGTGGGCGTCGGCGAAGCCGTGCGCGTCGCGGTGGCCGTGGGCGTCGGCGAGGCGGTACGCGTCGGGGTCGCGGTGGGGGTTGGGGCAGGAGGGGCCGGCTTCTTGATCCTGAAACCGGCGCAGCCCACCGCGCACGCGCAGCCGAAGCGGCCCTCGTCCACCGGCAGCCCGGTCCGGTCGTCCAGCCGCGCAGCGAAGGTGACCGGCGCGACACCGGCCTTGCCGGTCGGCGCCCCGGCCGAGAACGAGGTGCGCACCGTCAGGACGAGGGTCCGCCCCTTCCGCACCGCCAGGAGCGCGTCGTCGGAGACGCCGTCGCCCTCCTTGGCCCCGAGCACCACCAGGACGCTGCCGTCGGTTCCTTCGCCACCCGGGGCGAGCGAGCCGGGGAGCCAGACGTTGCCTCCGGGAATCCGGTACTCGACCTTGAGGTCGGCCGCCCGGAGGTCGCCTGCCTCGTTCTTGAACTTCAGCAGCGCGAAGGCCACGAAGTCGTGGGCCGTCGGGTTGGTGACGGTGTAACGGAACTCCCTGGCCGCCCCGCCCACTTCGAAATCCCGAGGGACCCCTGCCACCGACGGCTCCAGACCCCGCTCCAGCGGGACGTCGAGGTGCGGAGCCGGGGCCGACGGACCGGCCGACGCGGCACCGGTGGCGGCGCCTGCCGCACCGACCGGGACGGTCGACAGGACGAGTGCGGTGGCACCCGCGAGGATCAGACTGCGGGGGGTGGACACGTGGTCACCTTCCGGCGAGGAGGAGTTCCGGCACCGTCTGGTGCCTGCCGGTTAAGGAGGCGGGGCGGGCCCGTCGGTCCCGCAGGTATGCGAATTCGTTACGGAGGCGGCTACGCCGACACCGGCGGGCGGTTTTCGGTGCCGTCGATCCTCTCCTCGACCCACGCCCGCAGGAGGCCGAGCGGGACGGCCGCGCTGTGACCGAGCTCCGTGAGGGCGTACTCCACGTGCAGGGGCACCGCCGGGTAGACGGTCCGGGTCAGCAGCGCCGCCTCCTCCAGGCGGCGCAGGGTCTGGGTGAGCACCTTGGGGCTGACGCCCTGCAGGCGCCGCTGGAGTTCGCCGAATCGCCGGGGCCCGTCTTCGAGCGCACCGATGGCCAGGGCGGACCACTTGTTGGCCAGCAGGTCGAGCATCGCCCGGCACGGGCACTGGGCCGCGTAGACGTCGTGCCGGTCGTGCCGGCCCGTCGCGCACTCGATCATCCGTACCGCTCCTCACCTGCGGACTTCCCAGAAGGAAGTAGTAGTCCTTGCGGGTAACCATATGCCTCTGGATACCGTCGGGAGCATCAGGCGACGAGGCCGTCGGACGCCTCCCGCCCACGTCTGACCGGGAGTCCACCATGTCCCTGAACACGATGCGCGCAGTGCTCCTGGACCGCTTCGGCGGCCCTGAGGTCCTGAAGGTCGAGCAGGTCCCTCGGCCCGTCCCCCTGCCGACGGAGGTCCTCGTCCGGGTGCACGCGGCCGGGATCAACCCGGTGGACTGGAAGACCCGCTCCGGCGGGGGGATGGCCGGCGTGCTCGGCGAGCCCCCGTTCGTCCTCGGCTGGGACGTCTCCGGCGTGGTCGAGGAGGTGGGCTTCGGGGTGAGCACCCTCAAGCCCGGTGACGAGGTCTACGGGATGCCGTGGTTCCCCCGAGCGGCCGGCGGATACGCCGAGTTCGTCACGGCACCGGCGCGCCAGTTCGCCCGCAAGCCCGAGAGCCTCGACCACGTCCAGGCCGCAGCCGTCCCGCTGGCCGCCCTCACGGCCTGGCAGGCCCTGGTCGACACCGCGGGGGTCCGGTCCGGCCAGCACGTCCTGGTCCACGCCGCCGGCGGCGGGGTCGGACACTTCGCCGTCCAGATCGCCAGGCACCTGGGCGCCCACGTGACCGGCACCGCCCGCAGCGGCCGGCACGACTGGCTCACCGGGCTCGGGGCGGACCGGCTCGTCGACTACACCTCCGTCCGGTTCGAGGACGTGGTCGGCGACGTGGACGTCGTCCTCGACCTGATCGGCGACGACCACGACCGCACCAGCACCCGCTCCCTGGAGACGTTGCGCCCCGGCGGTCTGCTCGTTGCCGTCCCTTCCGGGGTCTCCGCCGAACTGCAGTCCGCAGCCTCCGCCCTGGGCGTGCGGGTCAGCGCCTTCCTGGTCGAGCCGGACGGCGCGGCCCTGGCCCTGCTCGCGCAGCTCATCGACGCCGGGGCGATCGCGGTCGAGGTCGAGGAGGTCTTCGCCCTGGAGGACGCCGCGAAGGCGCAGGCCCGCGGGGAGACCGGTCGCACCCGCGGAAAGCTCGTCCTCGACCTCACCTCCTGAGCCCGGCCCTGCCTCCACATCCACACCCCCTTCCGGGTCGTCCCGACCTGCCGGTCGCTCGCGCGCCGACCGCCGACCGCCGACCGCCGACCGCCGACCGCCGACCGCCGACCGGGAGCCGACCGTGCCGGGGCGGAGGCGGCAGCGGCACTGTGCGGCGGCGGTGTCAGCCGCCCGGGCCGTCGGCCGCGGGCGAGGTGGGCCGGCCCGTCTCGCCGGTGCTCGGGGCCGCCGAGCTGGGCCTGCCGGTCTCGGCGGCGGCCGGGGTCGGCGACGGCCCCGACTCCGCGGGAGGTCCGCTCGCGCCGTCCGCCGCGGCATCGCCCGGTCGGCCCGCGGGTGGCTCGGGAGACGGCCGCCCGGCCTCGCCGGTGCCCGGGGCCGGCGACGGCCCGGCCGCCTCGGCACGCTCGGACGCCCTCCGCGAGACGGAGTCCCCGGGCGCGACGCGCTCCGTCGGCGGCGGGCCGCTCACGCCGACGGCGGGCGCACCGGAGACCGGCGGGGACACCCGGACGGGGCTCGGCCTCGCCGTGACGGGCCCGGTCGTCGGCGTGGCGGCGCGCCCGCCCTTCGACGTCGACGGCCATACGGACGGGAGAATGCCGGCGGGACTGCCGGCCGCGCCGGTGGGAGCCCCGGTCGTCGGCGTGACCGGCCGGGCCGACGCACCCACCGTGAAGGTGACCTCCGGACGGACGCCCTCGTCCTCCGGGCCCTCGTACTGAACGGCGGCAGCGGTGCCGCCCACCAGGGCCGTGGCCGAGACCGCCACCGTCCACCACAGCCCCCGACGGGACCGCCCGCGCCGCGCCGCGGCGTCGCGGGCGGCCGGCGGGGGCTGTGGTGCGGCGCGGGCGGTGGCGGGCGCACGGTGGACGACGATCGTCGGTTCCCGGTCCACCGCCCGGGGCCCGAGCCGCCCGGGGTCCGCCCGCCCGCTCTCCGTTCGGGAGGCGTCCGCCGAGTCGCCTGGCCGGGGCTGTTCGCCGCGGGGCACGAAGGCGCTCCAGGACGATGCGGGCTCTCTCACTGTTCTCCTCGGTCTCCGGTCCGGACACGCGCCGGGCACGCGCCGGTCCGCGCGCAGGTCGCTTGAGTACGAGGAGTACGAGCCCCGGTCGTCCTGCGGGTTTATCGAACCGTTACGCATCCGGCACCGCTTCCCACGCCCGCACACCGCCCGCACACCGCCCGGGACCGACGGGCGGGAGCGAGGGGGCGGGGGATTCCACGCGAGCGACGCGCCGCACGTCACAAGGTGGTCTCGACGCCGAAACGCCCTTGACGTGGATTCCGAAACAGAGGTGTCATATCCCCACCACGTTTGAACCTGTTCGTTTCTGGTTAATTACGTTTGATTCATCCTCTACCGTGTGCGAGTCGAACCGAACCAGTCAAGGTCTCTCCACCTCGCGGTCCGCCGCCTTGGGCCCCCACCTACCTGCGCACCACCGCACCCGCTCCGCTTCCATCGGCGCGTGCGGTCTCGAAGGAGCTCCCCATGTTCCGTTCCACCAGCCGTACCGTCGCCGCGGCGGGTCTGCTGCTCGCTCTCGGTCTGACCACCGCGTGTTCGACCGGCCAGGAGTCGACCAAGGCCGCAGACGCCCCGGTCGCGAAGGTCGACGGGAAGATCTCGATCACCTACCTGCAGAAGCAGGGCGACCAGGAGTACTTCGTCGGCGAGGCCGCCGGAGCCAAGGCCAA